>CAVGYS010000144.1:0-3956 GCA_963633505.1 Oscillibacter sp. MSJ-31 | reverse complement strand
CTTCAGCCCCCCTTCGGTGAAACTGCGGGAACGGCTCTTCGCTCCGGCATACACCATCGCCGGGATGAACATCACGGGATACGAGATGAGCATCGCATATTCGGCTCCCGCGGCAGCTCCGGACAGGGCCGTGAACAGTATCGTGACGACGTTGCCGAGAAGCGCTCCGAGCAGGAGCATCGACAGGAGGATGAAAATTTCCTTCACCCCAGGAACGTACCAGGAGTAGTTGTCGAAGAACTTGTAGTTGCGGACTCTCTTACCCATTGCGGCCTATTTGTATAGCGGGGACGGATAGACGCCGTCCTTAGCAAGTTGCGCGAACTTCTCCACCACCGCCGGGCGATCTTCCTTGTAGGTGACTCCGAACCATCTTGACGGAGTCGCGAGCACCTCGCATCTGGCCTCGCCTCCCTTTATCATCACGTCCACTGCGTAAGGGATGTAGAATTCTTTTTTGAGCTCCATGCTGTTTTCGCTCAGGAACGTCTTGAAGATCCCCTCCGCTTTCGGGAAGAAGCCCGGGGTGAAGCCCCACATGTTCATCGAGCAGAGGTCTTTGCCGTTGAGCTTTACGTGCTCTCCGCTTATGGAGTTGTCGCCGGTGACTTCGCCCCCTTGGGTCTTTATGATGTTGAGATGCTCCACCACGTCGGTCAGGAGGTTCTGTGCGTCATAGTGGCAGATTCCCCTTGACACTCCGCCCGATTCGCTCAGGGTGTGGTCCAGCTCGAAGCCGACGATGGAATAGACCCCCTTGCTGTCAGCGTGCTCAAGGCACCACTTGGCGGCGATGCGGAAAGAATCCCTGCCGTAGAAGTCGTCACCGTTGATTACGAGGAACGGCTCCTTGATCACGTCCTTTGCCATCAGCACCGCGTGTGCCGTCCCCCATGGCTTCTGCCGCTCCGGGTTGAGGCTGAATCCTTCCGGAATCTTGCTGAGCTCCTGCGTCACGAAGACGAACTCGAGCGGCGTTCCGTCCGGGCATTTGATCCCGCTGTATTTTTTCTTCACGCTCTCCTTGAATGCATCGAGGAAATATTCGCGCACCACATATACGACTTTGCCGAATCCGGCGTTCACCGCGTCATAGATGGAATAGTCGATGATGGTTTCTCCGTTCGGCCCGAGGCCGTCCATCTGCTTGAGCCCGCCGTAGCGGCTGCCCATACCGGCCGCAAGGACCAAAAGTGCAGGTTTCATAATAATCGTGTCTGGTTTTAAGTTTGGACAAATTTAGTTAATTTTGCGCAAAGTCTATGGGGATTTTCAAGGATTTATGGGACAGGTCCAAGGACGGGGGCAGGGAAGAGCAGCGCTCTTTCCTGCGTTATGCCATCGTGGCCACCGTGCTGTTTGCAGTGTTCCTTTTTGTCAAGAAGGACAATGTCCTGACATGGATCAATGCCGGATTCACGCTGCGCTCGCAGCAGAAGCAGATAGAAGCGCTTCAAGTCAAGAACGAAAACCTTGACCGCCAGATTGAGGATCTCATGACGAAGCGGGACTCCCTCGAGCGCTTCGCGCGCGAGACGTATTTCTTCGCCGCTCCGGGGGATGACGTCTATATCGACGAGACGGAGCGGTAGCTCAGGCGGACCGCTTCCCGGCATCCGTCCTCGATCCTGATCGACTCGTCTATCCGGCAGCAAAGCAGGGCCGCCACATGGCTCCCTTCGAGTTCGATCACCTCCGCCTCTTCCTTGTCCATTCCCGACCATCCGAGATCGGTGAAGATGTCCGAGAGTTTCTTTCGGCGTCCTCCCATGCCAAGGGGGCGCATCCAGTCCCCCGGTTGCCAGCGTCTTATCCTGAGCGGCCAGTCGAGCTTGGAGCGGTCCGCCACCAGGACCCCTGGGGCCTGCTTGAGGGGGCCGAGCTCTTCCACCGGGACGATTTCGCAGAGAAGCTCCCTCCTCTCTCCGCCTTTTCTTATGCGAAGAGAGGAGGATCTCGCCTCCACCGGGCCGAATCTCTTGCCTCCCATCTGCCGCCCGCTGTCAAGAGCGCGCAAGAGCGCTTCAAACTCGCTTTTCCCTATCCCGCTGTCCTCCAGTAGCCTCCACAGCACATAGTCGCGATGCCGGACGGCCTTGAGCGCCGGCAGGGAGATTTCTCCATCGGGGGTAAGCACCGCCTTCCTTGCTTCGAGAAAAAAGTCGTCCGCGATGTCCCGCACCTGCGCGAATCTGGCCATATCCTCGTTGAGGGTGCGTATAAATGAAGGATTCAGCTCCTTGAGGACGGGGAAGACTTCGTTGCGCAGTTTGTTTCGCTTGTAGCTGTTCTCCGCGTTCGTCCTGTCCTCCCTCCATCCCAGTCCGCGCCGCTCCATCCACTCCCGGATTTCCTCCCTTTCCGTGCCGAGCAGGGGCCTAAGTATGCCGGAGCGGCCCCCCATCCCGCAGATTCCTCGTATCCCCGTGCCCCTCAAGAGATTGAGCAGCAGGGTCTCCGCATTGTCGTTGGCATTGTGGGCGACGGCCACCGCTTCGAAGCCCTCGTCGTGGCAGAGCTGCGCGAACCATTCGTAGCGCAGTTCCCGTGCGGCCATCTCTATACTTAGTGACCGTTGCGCGGCATACTCCGTCGTGTCGAATCTTCTCGTGAACAGCTTCATCCCGTGGTCGCGGCACCACCCCCTGACGAAAGCCTCGTCTGTGTCGGATTCTACTCCCCGGAGAGCGAAGTTGCAGTGGGCCGCAGCAAAACAGGCTCCGGGAAAAAGTTCCGAAGCCCTGTTAGCCATGTACATGGAGTCTATGCCGCCGCTTAGCGCGAGGAGGATGCGCCTCATTTCTTCTTGTTGCTTATCAAGTAGGTGAAATTGACGGAGAAGAACTCTTTGAACTGGATTCTCTGCTTGCCGTCGATGACCACGATAGGGTCGTAGATCATCCAGGTGCTGAGCCCTATCTTGAAGTACTTGGCGAGCTGCCAGGTGATCTTGTTGTCCCAGTTGACCCTGTAGTATCTGAACGGCTTGTTGAGGTAGTCGGTGAAGAGCACCAGCTGAGTCTCGTACTTGAAGTTGTCGTTGATCGAGGTCATGTAGTTGGTCTTCATCTGGGCACCGAACTGGAAAAGCTGGCTGTGATAATTGCCCCCGAGCTCCGGGTCGAGTCCGTCTTCGCGGAGCTTCATACCGTATTTCTTCCTGAGCTCCTCGGTGGTGCAGATCGTGAAACCGCCGGTGAGCGGGGCTATGTTGACGTTGAACCAGTCCGTCGGGGTCCACTCCATACCGAGCGCGGCGGTCGAATAGGCGGGGGAGAGGAAGCTCGACTTCAGCACTCCGTTCCACTTGCCAGACTGCTCGTCCTGCTTGTAGGAGTCGTAACTGTCCGTGAACTGGGAGCGGAAGTCGAACGATGCCGAGTAGTTCCACTTGCTGTCCTTGGTGATCTTGTAGGCCAGGCGGCTTTCGAACTTGATGAGGTCGTTGCTCTTCTGGAGCAGGTTCTCCTTGTCCGCGGACCAGAGGAACCCGTACTGGAGCTGGAGACGGTTGGTCCAGCTCACCAGGTCCTTGGAATAATTGAGATTGGCGTCGGCTCCAAGATTGAGCGTCAGGGTGTTGTATCCTCCCGCCGCCCAGTTCCAAAGGCTCGTGTTGCTGGTGCCGAGGTCGAACTGAGTCCAACTGTCCCAATATCTGGGCTTGTCTTCCGCGTCCTTGGCTGCGGGCGCTTCCTGAAGGGCTTCCGCCGCAGCTTCCAGAACTTTCTGAAGCGCATCGTCCTGGGCGTGGAGACTCATCGTCGCCACGATGGCGGCGATTGAGAGGGAGACTGCCTTTTTCATTTTAGTAAGAAATTGCGAATACGACTCTGCGTTCGGACGGCTTGCCCGAGAATATGTCCTTGCCCGGCTCTTCGCAGACGCAGCTGTCTATCGGTATGCATCTGATGGTCGCCTTGGTGGCGTCCTTGATGGCCTGCTCGGTTTCGGCG
>CAVGYS010000143.1:2176-3988 GCA_963633505.1 Oscillibacter sp. MSJ-31 | reverse complement strand
GTCCCAGACCGTGTGCGGTCTTCACGTTCTTCGATACCGCCAGGTATGAACACATACCGAGGAAGTACGCGAAGATCATATTGTCAATGAATATTGACCTGACAAACAAGTTTATATATTCCATCTTGCTTCGCTGTTATTTTTCCTGAAGATCCTTGTCGCAGGCCCTCTGAATCCAGATGAGGCATCCCAGAAGGATGAGGGCGAACGGCGGGAGAATCACGAGGTTGTTTGCAATGTAACCGGCAGGAAGAACCTGCATCCCGAAGAGCGTGCCGCTTCCGAAGAGTTCGCGGAAGAAAGCCACGATGACGAGTATCAGAGCATAACCGAATCCGTTGGCCAGACCGTCAAGGAATGACGGAATCGGCTTGTTGCCGAGAGCGTAGGCCTCGATGCGGCCCATCACGATACAGTTCGTGATGATGAGGCCGACATAGACGGAGAGCTGCTTCTCGATCGAATAGGAATACGCTTTGAGGAACTGGTCCACCACGATCACCATCAGCGACACGACCACGAGCTGCACGATGATGCGCACGCGGTTAGGGATGGTGTTTCTCATCAGTGAGACCACAAAACTTGACAGTGCGGTGACCACCATTACGGACAGCCCCATCACACAGGCTCCCTTGAGCTGCACGGTGACGGCGAGCGAGGAGCAGATACCGAGAATCAGGACGGTTACCGGATTCCCCTTGAGTATCGGGTTGAGGATTGTTTCTTTAAGATTGCTCATGACTTATTCCTCCGTACTTGTTGAGGCTTTGCTCAGATAGTTCTTGTATGCCACGACCCACGTGTCAATGGCGTTGCCGAGCTTCTGGCTGGTGATTGTCGCGCCGGTGATGGCGTCAACAGCGCTCTGCGCCCCTTCCGGAGCACCGCCCTTCACTACGTCGAAAGGCTTCTGCGCATTGTCCAGATCCAGCTTCTTGCCGATGAACTGCTCCCTGAACCAAGGCTCGTCCTTGATCTTGGCGCCCAGACCCGGAGTCTCGCTCGCGTGGTCGAAGTATGCGCCGGCGATTGTTCTGAGGTCCGGCTCAAGGGCTATGTAGCCCCAGATAGGTCCCCAGAGGCCTGCACCGTACACCGGGATGACGGTGAGCCCGGACTTGAATACGTAGACCGGCAGGGTCGGATTGCCGTTCTTGGTGATCGCGACGTTCTGCGGCTTGAGATTGTCAATCAGTTCGATGTTGTTCTTGGCGGTCCCGAGATCGCTGATCTTCTCCCCCTTGAGGTCGATTGTGAAGGCCTGCGCGATTTCTTCGGAATATTTCGTGAGCACGGCGTCGTTGCCGATTGTCTTGAAATTATCCATCGTGCCGAGCTGCGCCGCCACCATCATCTGGGAGAGGGTCTCCGCCTTTACGTTGGCGGACTGCTTCGGGCCGAGCGACATTGCTGTGAAGGCAAGCGCCGCCGCAACTACTACGACAACTATTGCCGTGTAGATGACTGTATAGACGTTACCGTTGGTATTCATATCTATTTATGCGACTTTAAGTTTCTTTGCCTTGGATGCGAGATGCCTGCTGATGACCACGTGGTCGATGAGCGGTGCGAAGGTGTTGCAGAGCAGGATGGCGAGCATCATGCCCTCGACGTAGCCCGGGTTGAACAGTCTCACCAGCACGCAGAGCGCTCCGATGAGGATGCCGTAAATCCATTTGCCGCACTCCGTCTGGGCTGAGGTGACAGGGTCCGTCGCCATGAAAATGGCGCCGAAGGCGAAGCCGCCGTAGAGCAGCTGCATGTAGCAAGGCATGCTCGTGACGCCCGCCATGTCACCGATGAATCCTACCG
>CAVGYS010000143.1:0-2166 GCA_963633505.1 Oscillibacter sp. MSJ-31 | reverse complement strand
GGCTCCGGCCACGCAGCCGGTCATGATCTTCCAGCTGGCCACGCCGGTCCATATCAGGATGGCGGCTCCAATCAGGATGGCTATCACGGAAGTCTCTCCGACGGAACCAGGGACGGTGCCGATGAACAGGTCCCAGAAGCCGGTGCCGTACTGTGCGCTTGCGCCGTCAAGGGCGAGCGGGGTGGCTCCGGTAAAACCGTCCACGAGCTTCTCTCCCGGCCTGTATGAAATCCAGCAGCTGGAGCCGGACATATAATTAGGATAGGAGAAGAACAGGAACGCACGGGTGAGAAGCGCCGGGTTCCAGATGTTCATTCCGGTGCCTCCGAAGACCTCCTTGCCGAAGATGACGGCGAACGCCACCGCGATGGCGAGCATCCAGAGAGGAATGTCCACAGGGACGATGAGAGGGATGAAGAATCCCGACACGAGATAGCCTTCGCTGACCTCCTCCCCGCGAATCTGGCAGGAGGCGAACTCGATGCCGAGACCGACTATGTAGGATACGAGGTAGAGCGGAAGCACCTTGAGGAAGCCGTACCAGAAGTTGCCGAGGATGTTGACCCCGGTCTCTCCGATGGCAAGGCTGTGCTGATAGCCGACGTTCCACATTCCGAAGAGGGCCGCCGGGGCCGCAGCTACGACCACGATGATGAGTATTCGCTTGAGATCGATGGCGTCGCGTACGTGGGAACCTTTCAGAGTGACCGTCCCAGGCACGTGAAGGAATGTCTCAAAAGCATCGACTGTAGAATGCAGCCAATGGAGTTTGCCTCCTTTTTCAAAAATCTTGTTCATACCTTTAAGCCATTTCCTTGAGCATAAGGTCTATGCCTTTTGCGATGATTTCCTGAATGCTGTTCTTGCTCGGGTCGATGAACTCGCACAGCGCGAGGTCCTCCGGCAGCACTTCGTAGATGCCGAACTGCTCCATCTTGTCGATGTCCCCGGCAAGGCAGGCCTTGGTGAGATAGACCGGATAGATGTCCATCGGAAGAACCTTGGCGTAGTATCCGTCGTTCATAAGGAAGGCGCGCACGCCCCCGTGCAGGTTGGTGTCCATCGCGTACTTCTTCCACGGGGTGAGCCATGAGAAGTAGCTGTGGTCGGAGCTGTACTGCTTGCAGCGGAAAGGACGGGCCCATCCGAGAAGTTCCTTCTCCACGCCCTCGCGGATGAGGGTGACCTGACTGTCGAAGAAGCCGAGATAACCGTCCACGCCGACGTTTCTGCCGCTGAGGACGTCTCCGCTGATGAAGCGGACACCCTCCGAAGCGCCTCCGTAGAACGCTGCGAGCTCCTTGATGGGCATACCCGGAATAGTCTCGACGTATGATGGCTGGATGGCCATAGGGCCGCAGACGGCAACCTTGCGGCGGACGTCATAGCGTCCTGTGAGGAAGAGCCTGCCGATGGCGGCGAGGCCTTCCGGCGAAATCGTCCATACCGTCTCGCCCTTGAGAATAGGGGAGACGTGGCTGATCTGCACGCCGACGTTGCCGGCCGGGTGCTTGCCCTTGAAACCGTGCAGCTGCACGCCGGTGAGTTTGGTGAACACGGAGGATTTCTTTTCCGCGTCGAGTCCGACGTGTACGCCTCCGTCCGTGAGCTTGCCCAGGGCGTCAACGCCCGCCTGAACCTCCTTTATCTGGTCGGCGAGGCAGAATTCCGTGTCGGCTGCGAGCGGCGCCGTGTTGAACGCCGATACGAAAATGGCCTTCGGCCTGATCTCCGGATTGGCGATGACTCCGTATGGCCTCTGTATGAGCCAAGGCCAAAGTCCGCTCTGAAGGAGAGACTCACGCACCTGCTCGGCTGAAAGGCCGGCTGCGTCTTTCGCTCCGAAATCGACGCTCTTCTGCTCCGGGGCAGCCTCGATGAGGACTGCGAGCAGTTTGCGCTTGTCGCCTCTGACAAGTTCCTTGACCGTTCCGCTTACCGGAGAGGTCAGGAGAATGTCGGAGTTCTTTTTGTCTGCAATGACGGGAGAGCCGCAGAGCACTGAATCCCCTTCCTTGACCAGAAGTCTTGGCAGGAGACCCTTGAAGTCGGTCGGGCAGACCGCCACAACGCCCGGAGCAATCGCCTTGGAGACACGAAGTTCCGCTTCCCCCTCGATAGGGATGTTCAGACCTTTTTTCAAAACGATGTTTTGTGACATTATAA
>CAVGYS010000142.1:1571-4012 GCA_963633505.1 Oscillibacter sp. MSJ-31 | reverse complement strand
GTCAAGGACAGCGGCAGGTATCCGGTATGATTTCAGAGTGAGAAGAAGAACTTGCTGATCACTTTCCATTGAAGCTATATGTTATCTGGAGATGGTTGACCGCATCGATGAGCGCCTGTCCCACGCTGACGGAAAATTTTCTGGAGCGGAACTCTATCCGGTAGCCGCTCGCGCTGTCCGTAAGATCCACGATCAGAGGTATCTTCCCCTTGGATTCCTTGAGCAGCTTGACAAGCTGCTTGCGGAAATTCTGGTTGAGACGGGAGGAATCGATATGTAGCACGAATTCCGACACCTTGTCGTCGCTGACATTGCCGAGCAGCGTCACCTCCTTGAACTTGAATGCGTAGGGTGAGGTCTTGCCGGCTGCACGCTCCTCTGGTTTGATGAAATATTTCTCCTCCACCGAGCCTTCTATGAAAAGCTGCGTGTGCGGCTGCATGAAAGGCATGAAGGACTGGTACTCCTTTCCGAACAGCGCGAACTCATAATTGCCGTCGAAATCCTCAATCACCACGCGGGCTCCGGGAGAACCGCTTTTGGTCGTGACCGTCTTGGTGTCCGTCACTATCCCGGCCAGGAAGACGCGCCTGCTCTTATGCTGCGCCTCGCATTCCTCTATGACGGAGTTGAGACTGCCAAGGCGGCAACTGGCGAAATTTTCGATTTCAAAACGGTATCTGTCGAGCGGATGGGCGGAGAGGTACATCCCGACATACTCTTTCTCCTTCTGAAGAATGGCGAGGGTGTCCTCCTCTCCCACGAATGCGGGAGCTTCGGGACGCGCCGGCTTGAGCTCCTCGACATCTCCGAAAAGCGACGAACTGCTGTCAAGCTCATCATCACGGTAAAGCGTGGCATAGCGCATAAGCTCGTCGATGAACAGCTCCCCGCTCTTCCCCGCCACGAAATATTGCTGACGCTTGAGCCCAAACGAATCCATCGCCCCGGCATATACGAGCGTCTCCAGAGAGCGGCGGTTGAGGACGGCGGACATCCTCTCCACGAAATCGTATAGGTCGGCGAAAAGTCCGCTGCTTTCCCTTTCCTTGATTATGGCCTCCACGACGTTGTCCCCGAAGCCCTTGAGGCCGCTGAGACCGAATCGGACGTCACCCTGCCTGTTGACGGAGAACTGGGCCTCGGACTCGTTGACATCCGGGCTGAGCACCTTGATTCCACTCTTGCGGCAGTCGGCCATGATCTCCTTCAGCTCCTCCATGTTGGCCGTGTTCTGGGTTAGGTTGGAAGCCTGGAACTCGGAAGGATAGTGAGCCTTGAGCCAGGCGGTCTGGTAGCTTACCCAGGCATAGCAGGTGGCGTGGGACTTGTTGAAGGCGTATTTCGCGAAGGCTTCCCAGTCTTTCCATATCTTCTCAAGGGTCTCCTGCGGGTAGCCGTTGGCGAGCGCTCCCTTCATAAAGGACTCCTTGAGGGAATCAAGCACGTCCTTTTTCTTCTTGCCCATCGCCTTGCGGAGCTTGTCCGCCTTGCCCTTGGAGAAACCGGCCAGCTTCTGCGAGAGACGCATCACCTGCTCCTGATAGACCGTGACGCCATAGGTCTCCTTGAGGTATTCCTCCATGTCCGGGAGGTCGTACCTGATCTTGGACGGGTCGTTCTTCCCCGCCACGAAATCCGGGATATAGTCCATCGGACCCGGACGGTAGAGCGCATTCATCGCGATGAGGTCCTCGAACCTTTCCGGATGCAGCTTGATGAGCCATTCCTTCATCCCCCCGGATTCAAACTGGAAGATGCTCTTCGTGTCCCCCCTGGAATAAAGCTCGAAGACGGCGGGGTCGTCAATGGGGATTTTCTCGATGTCGATTTCCTCTCCCGTCCTTTTCTTGACGAGAGCAAGACAACGGTCGATGATGGAGAGCGTCTTCAGGCCCAGGAAGTCCATCTTGAGCATTCCCACGTCCTCTATTTTCGTGCCTTCATACTGGCTCACCCAGACTTCCTGCCCCGTGGCCTTGTCCGTGCCCATCGTGATAGGGATGTAGTCAGTGAGGTTGCCGCGTCCGATGATCATCGCACAGGCGTGTATGCCCGTCTGGCGTATGCAACCTTCCAGCTGGAGGGCGTAGTTGAGCACCTCCTTGACAAGAGGGTCGCCGTTTTCCAACCCGTTCTTGAGTTCCTTTATGTACTTGACACTGTTGGCGAGCGTCGGCTTGTATTCCTTGTCCTCACCGTTCTCCTTGACGACTATCGGCTTGTCGGGAATCATCTTCGTGAGACGGTTGGACTCCGGGAGAGGCAGATTGGAGATGCGCGAGATGTCCTTGACGGCGAGCTTGGCCGCAAGGGTTCCGAAAGTGATGACGTGCGAGATGTGGTCGGCTCCGTAGTGCTCCTGCACGTACTGGATCACGCGGTAGCGTCCCTCGTCATCGAAATCCACGTCGATATCCGGCATCGAGATTCGCTCCGGG
>CAVGYS010000142.1:0-1561 GCA_963633505.1 Oscillibacter sp. MSJ-31 | reverse complement strand
CGAATCGGGTCAAGGTTGGTGATATGCAGGCAGTAAGCCACGCATGAACCGGCGGCGGAGCCTCGTCCGGGGCCAACCGACACTCCGTTGCGCCGACCCCAGTTGATGAAGTCCTGGACAATCAGGAAGTAGTCCGGGAATCCCATATAGGAGATGGTCATCAGCTCGAAGTGGATACGGTCGCTCTGCTCCTTCGTGAGCGTCTCCCCGTAGCGCTCCTTCGCGCCCTCGTACGTGAGGTGACACAGAAAAGCCACGGAACGGCAGAAGTCGTCGCCTCTGTACGTGCGGCTTGTCTCGTTGCCGTCATGGTCTTTTACGATCTCGTATTTGCCGTTTTCTATGATGTCGGCGTACTTGTCCAGATAGAAGTCGATGCGGTCAAGGAAAGCCTGGTCAATCTGGAACTTGGGCAACACGTGCCCCCGGTCGATGGCATAGTTCTCCACCTTGTCCAGGACCTCCATGGTGTTGGAAATCGCCTCCGGATGATCCGGGAAGAGGGCGGACATCTCCTCCTCGCTTTTCAAGTACTCCTGCTGGGTGTAGCGAAGCCTCTTCGGGTCATCGACGGAGGCATTGGTGGTTATGCATATCAGCCTGTCGTGGGCCGGGCCGTCCTCCTTCCGCACGAAATGCACGTCGTTCGTGGCGACGACCTTGACTCCGTGCCTCTCGGCCAGAGAGAAAATGGCCTCGCAATACTCCTTCTGGTGCTCATAGAGCTCCTGCGACATTCCCGGCACCTGAGTCTTATGGAGCATCACCTCAAGATAGTAATCCTCTCCGAACACCCTCTTGTGCCACTCGATGGCCTTGTCCACGGCCTGAGCGTCTCCCGCAAGGATTCCGCGCGGAACTTCTCCGGCCATACAGGCGGAGCAGCAGATCAGCCCCTCGTGATACTTCTCCACCACTTCATGACTCACCCTCGGCTTATCGTAGTACTTCCCTTCTATGTGTCCGGTGGAGACGATCTTCATCAGATTCCTGTAGCCGTCGTAGTTCTTGGCAAGCAGTATGAGGTGGTAGTATTTGCGATGTTCGTTGTCCTTGAGACGGTGGTCGTAGTGCTGCGTCACGTAGATCTCGCAACCTATTATCGGCTTGACGGAAGGATGTTTCGCCGCCACGTCCTTGAAGTCCTTGACTCCATACATGTTGCCGTGGTCCGTGATGGCGAGCCCACTCATGCCGAGTTCTTCGGCGCGGGAGAAAAGCTTCTTGATGTCACTCATCCCGTCAAGGATGGAGTATTGCGTATGGACGTGCAGGTGAACGAAAGACATGTCGCAAATATACGTAAAACGTCCGACCTTTCGTAAGGCCGGACGCTTTTGATATTCGAGAAAAATTACTTCTTCCGGGCAGCGGCTTTCTCGGCAGCCTTCCTGCGAGCCCTCATCGTGGAATCGTACATGATCGGGGTCGCAATCATGATTGACGCGTAGGTTCCGATGCAGATACCGAGACAGAGAGCGACTGACAGACCCCTGATGGACTCTCCACCGAAGATGGCTATGGCAAGCATAGGGAGGAGGGTTGACACTGAGGTATTGAC
>CAVGYS010000141.1:0-4050 GCA_963633505.1 Oscillibacter sp. MSJ-31 | reverse complement strand
CCTGATGAGACCGGAAACTGACTTGTACTCCGCCTTGAGATGACCCAGCCGGCGGTCAGGAACCGGCTTCATGATGACGTGTCTGAATCCCGGTGCCGCCGTGTCGGCCTCGATGCCGGCAGCCGTGTTCCAGAGCCACTCGCACACGCAGCCGTAGGCGTAATGGTTGAAGCTGTTCATCTCCTTCGGGCCCATTCCGTCGCTGATGGTGTAGCTGTTCCAGCGCTCCCAAACCGTGGTGGCCCCGTTGTCCACGGAGTACAGCCAGCTCGGGTTCTTCCTCTGGAAGAGAAGCTCATAGGCGATGTCCACCATCCCGTTGTCGGTCAGGGTTGACATCAGGATGGACGTGCCGAGGAAGCCCGTCTGCAGGTAGTTGCCGTGGTCGGAGAAGTTCTTGCGCAGGCGAGAAATCATGTTCTCCCGGGCCTTGCCGTCCACGAGCGAGTTCTTCAGAGCGAAGAGGGCCGGAGTCTGCATGGTGTTGAGAATGACAGTCTTGAAATTGCCCTCGCTGTCGAGGAAGCGCGATTTGAGATACTCCCTGGCGCTTTTCGCCATGGCCTCGTATTCATCTGAGGGACGGGAGACGGCCCTTGCCATATCCGCCATCATCTGCGCGTCCATCGCCCAATAGCAGGCTCCGAGGTAATTCCAGTATTCCACGGCCTCCTTGCGCAGGACCTTTCCACCCTCGTCCTCATAAATTCCAAGCCCACGGCTCTCGAGCGGCTCATAGCTGAGCCAGTCGCCCCACTGGGAGTTGCCGTTCTCCCCGCTCAGGGCACGGTGATCGAAACGGCTCTCATTTACGTGACGCATGTATTTGTCCATCGCATCCCAGTTCTCCTCGATGATGCTCTTGTCGGCGAACTGCCTCCAGATCACCCACGGCACGATGACTCCGGCATCAGCCCAGCCGAGCCTCATCATCTCGTGGCTGCTCGCTCCGTATTGGGCCAGCGGGGCCACTCCGGGGTATGCGCCCGTCGGGGACTGGGTGTCGCGCAGGTCACGGGTCCACTTGTGGAAGAAGCTGTCCGTGTTGGCGAAAAACGCCCCCGTCTCGGCAAAAACCTGAGTGTCGGCGGTCCAGCCGAGACGCTCGTTGCGCTGCGGGCAGTCGGTCGGGACTGAGAGATAGTTGGACCTCTCTCCCCAGATGGTGTTGGAAATCAACTTGTTTATGAGTTCATTGCCGGTCGTGATGCTGCCGCTTTCCATTTCCCTGGTAATCGAACTTACGGGCAGAGTCTTGACCGAGCGGATCTTAAGCTCAGCGCTCGCGCTGACGGAAGCGTAGCGATAGCCGAAAAATGTGCAGGACGGATGATACTTCACGTAGCCTTTCTGCGGGCCGAAGGTATAGACAAGCCTCATCCCGGTGTCAGGAGTGCGGAGATTGGTGCGGTGGATGCTGCCCTCGGGACCGTCCATCCCGCGGCTGAACGCGCCGTTGCCGTCGTTGAGAAGTTCGGCAGGCAGGAAAGTGAGCACGGTCCCCTCTGCGGCGGAGAATTCGAATTCCGGTACGCCGGCGCAGTTCTGCCCGAAGTCAAGTACAAGATTCTCCCCGGGGAGGACGGTCATCTCTTCCTGAGGCGAATACGTTCTGATGATTACGACCTTGCCGTATTCCCTGTCCCGGACGTTCTCGACACCCTTCCAGACATAGGCCTGCTGCACAGAGAGGGAGAGGTCGCGACGAAGATAGACTTCGGCTCCGTCGGATGGGACGATCGAGCCCCCGAACTCGGTGTTGAGCTCCGGGACGGAGAGTTTCTCCGGGGTAAGATAGCCCTGCGGTATGCGGGCGTCGTATTCCTCCCCGTCGAATATCGCGGCATGCGTGACAGGACCGGCCACGCCGGCTTTCCAGTCCGTGCAGTTCGTCCCGAACAACTCCGAGCTCCCGTCGGAATACGTAAGCTTCAGCACTCCCCTGAACGCCGGCTTGCGTCCCACCATCCCCTCATGGTTTTTCGGGGTGACGATCTTGTCCGCCCACCAGCCGGGAGTAAGCTGCGCGGAGAGCTGATTGACTTCGCCTTTTCCCTTCCGGAAGGCGTCGGTAAGGTCGTAGGTGAAGGAGAGTTTGGTCTTGGCATAGTGGGTGAAACCAGGTTTGAGGATTTCCTCCCCCACCTCGCTGCCGTTGAGAAATATGCGATATACTCCGAGTCCGCTCGTCATCCAGACCGCGCGGGTCACTTTCTTCGGGTTCGAAAATTCGCCTACGAACCAGCTCGCGCCGTCGGCCGCCCGCTCGGTGACTCCGTTGGTGACGACATGCTCCACGACCGGTGCATCAGCGGCCGAAATCCATTCGGATTGCGCCCACAGCGAGGCGTCAAGCGCGTCAGTACGTGTTCCGATGCATGTCTTTTCGTCCGCAGTGCAGGCGGACAGGGCCAGGAAGGCGGAGGCCGTAGCGACCCATAGCAAGTGTCTCTTCATTATGTGATGGTATATTTGAGACAAATCTAAGCATTAATGCTCTCTTGAGCAAACTTGTCTGCAAACATCTCCTCCGCCTCGTCACCACTTACGAGCTTTTTAGAACGAGAACTTGTAACCCACGCTGAGAGTGAAGTCGGTCGAGCTTTCCCATGCGTAGGACTTGAGCTTGGTGCCGGCCTTGTTGGTGTCAATCTCAAGTTCGTTGTTGTAATTGTACATCAGCGTGAAATCCAGACCGTGCCGCTTCGAGAGATTCCACTCTAGACCGACGGCTCCGCGCACGCGGTTGACGTAGGCGTGGCCATAGTCCAGGAACTCATAGGCCGACCACGAGTCGTCGGCGGCGTTGTAGGTGGCACTGCATCGCGGAGCGTTGAAGATGTTGCGAAGCTCGACGTAGGCATACGGCTCGAAGGTCTCGAAACCGCGGTACTTGGCCATCAGCCTCGACCTGAGGTTCAGAGGATTGGGGACCTCTTGGAAGTGATTGACTTCGTAGGCTTTGTGGCTAAGTTGCAGACTTTCGCGAAGCGAGAAGCGCCAATCGCCCGCATCCACGCTGCCGGTCAGCTCGGTCGAGAATCTGTGACGGGGGCGAAACTCCCCGGAAGAGGCGGCATAGCGACCGATGAACGTGTAATCCGCGCCTATCTTAAGGTACTTGTTCAACTTGTACGATGCGCCGAGGGTGAACTGATTGCGCTCGACTCCGGAGAAAGAATCCTGCATGCGGAGCTGATACTCGGCACTGAGATGCAGCCCCTTGGTGACCTTCCAGTCCAGTTCTATGCCTGTGCGGCCGTTGATCTCCTGTGCCAAGGCCTGCCCGCATGTCAGCACAAGCAGCGCCATCGCGGCACCAGCCGCCTTCGGAAGAGATATGTTCTTGATGCTCATAAATTCTGATTTTCAATAAATTGTTTGTTCTTCACAATCGAGTCAAGCTTCGCATCGGAGGTTGAATCGCTGTTGTAATAAACCTTAATGTAGGCGGAATCTTTGAGAAAATCAATATTTCCGACCGTAATGTCCAAAGGTTTGACTCCGCAGCGCTCCTCTACGTCCTTGAGGAGTTCATCCCGACGGGCAGGCACTATCAGATCTACGCGGTCGTAAAGGATGATTTTCGAGGCGGATTTGCGAAGGCTCCCGCTGCTTTCCAATATCCAGATGAGGACAATCGTGAGAGAGTTGGCCGCCACTGCCACAAGCAGGTCTCCGGCCCCGAGGGCATAGTGGGGCGTGTTCTCCGCAATGCCGACAATCCTGAACAGCGGGGTGAGTCCGTTGACCGCGGCGAGCGCTATGATCACGAAGAGGTAGGTCATCTCGCGGATCGGCACGGTTTCGGTCCTGTAGCGGATCACGCCGAAGATGGCGAACAGTCCGAGCGTGAGGCCGACGCCCACGTCCACCCTGCTCATCGCATAGAGCAGGAGCAGCATCGCCGAGGAGAACGCCAGAAACGTGAAGACATACTCTTTGCTGCGGCTTTTAGGGTAGTATAGCAGTTTGACTATCACCCAACAGGACAAGAGGTTGAGAAGGAACCGCAGAGCAAGTTCCGAAAAACTCTGCGCGGTGCTCATC
>CAVGYS010000140.1:1310-4094 GCA_963633505.1 Oscillibacter sp. MSJ-31 | reverse complement strand
ATATCATATTATATCTTACAATTTATATATCTCTATCTTTCTTATTATTCTTTTATATCTTATATATTTCTTAATGCATATCTTGTTATATATCAGTGCATTATGACACATATACGCAATTATGAAATTCCGTTCCGCCGACCGGCATTTCCGGATTCCACGGCATCCGTCTTCACGCCATCGCGTCCGACGAGAAAGACATGAGCCTCAAAGACATCGTCATCCGAACATTCAAGCCAGCCGCAAAGTGCCGAGTTCATGCCGCTGTCGTCAAATTCACGACTGACGGCATCCATAATCATGCGCTCGTCATAGGCGTCGGCGATGAAGAACATCGTCTCCCCGAACCATTTGTTGCGTATCGCAATCTCTCCGCAGACGATGTTTGGGAGGGTATATACGAACAGGGCGGGACTCGGGAACCAGTTCCGAGGGTCGGAGATGGTCTTCTGATAGTGGCGGTCATTGCAGAGGGAGGCGCTCCTGTTCCAGAAAATCACGCCCCTGTCCTTACGCGGGAGAGGCCTCTCCCCGGGTTCGACGGTGTTCAGAAGCAGTTCGGAAGCGACGAAGCCAAGCCGCGAGAGCGTATCCATCTTGAAGAACTTGGGATAGTCGATTCCGAGAGAACGGTAGGCGGCTGTCAACAGTTCGCGTGAGTCCGCGTCATTCGGCGAGCCGTCAATCAGAATGCTTTCCTGACTTATGTCTATACGCCCGAGAATGTTGAGGTGAACCTCCTTATGAGCATTGCCCCGACGTCGCGGCTCCGCCATGCCCAACCGGAACGCCACCGCGGCGTTGCATCCGCCGAAGCCTGAAATCAGCTTTATGAAAGCGCGTCTGTCCGTGTGCCTCAGTTCACCGGAAACATTCACCGGGGACGAGACTCCCATGGTTTCAAAGCCCCGGGTAGGCAGGACAAGTCCACGCTCAACCGCGTGCATCGACATGACCGTCTCCAGAACTCCGGCCGCGCCCATGCTGTGTCCGAAAAAGCCTTTCAGTGAATTGACAGGCACGCCGGACAGCCCTGCACGGGAGAGGGCTATCGACTCCATCTCGTCGTTGTAGGCAGTGGCCGTGCCGTGGACATTCACGACCGCAAGCTCTTCCGGAGCGATTACGCCGTTCAGAAGATATTGAAGCGCCTGAAAACTCCCCTCGCCTGTTCTGGAGGGACCGGAGATGTGGTTCGCGTCGTTGCGGATGCAGCCGTCGAGGATTTCCCAGCGGCAATCCGGGCAGCTTCCGGCAGCCTCCAGCACCACCGTGGCGGCCGCCTCCCCGAGGTTCAGCCCGTGGCGGTCGCGGTCGAAAGGGCGGCACGGCTCCTGCGAAAGCGCCTTGAAGGACTGGAATCCCGAAACTATGAAACGCGACTGGCAGTCCGCGCCTATCACCACGGCAAAGCGGTACGCCCCCGAGCGTAAAAGCCTCAATGCCTCAATTTCCGCGCATACTCCTGATATGCAGGCATTTGAAATCACCATAGGGGTGTTTCTGTTTCCGAACCATTCGGCAATGCGCCGCGCCGAAGAGGCCAGTGACAGTCTCCAGTCAAGGCAGGCGTCCCGGCCGGCGAGATCCGTTCGATTTTCAATCGCCACTTTTCTCCGTTCGGCAGTCTCAAATAAATTTGGACTGCGCTCACTTATCGAAAAGGTTCGTGTCTGGAGGGAAGTTCTCCACCTCGCAGGCGCGGCTCAGCTCGCTCGTGAACTCGTCGTCGAGTATCTCCCCCGGCACTTCATCCTCCCATTTCTTCGAGTTCTTGAACACGTAACAGGTCTTCTCGAACCGCTCCCTGAGTTCCGTCTCGCCCTTGAGGAACCTCCCCAGTTCGACAAAGATACAAACAATTGTGTCAGGAGCAAACTCTCCCGTCCTCTTTTCGATCATCTGATAACGGGAGACATAATCTCCGTCGCCCCATTGGCTCTCATGCCCCTCGTGCGGGAGCGACTGCTCGAGGAAAGCGACGACATAGACCGGCTGCAGGTCCTCGTAGCCCGCGCCGGAGTACAGGTCGCTCCCGTAGGCGTTCGAGCCGTACCAGACGCAGCGCTGGAAGAAGCATCCGTGCAGCTCCCGCTGCATCTCCACGATGAACGTCCTCCCGTCCCTGTCCCTGCACCGCACATCGACTCGGGAGTATTTGTTGGACGGTGTGAACCCGCCGATCTCCCTGTCGCAGTAGCGTTCGATTTCGACGATCTGCCGGTCTTCCGGCAGGAGGAGGTTCAGCAGCCTCATGAGAATCGTCTTGTTCCTCGGCGAGGCGAGTACGGCCTTGAATCCGGCGTCCGAGAGCAGGTTCGCGAATCTGGAGAGTTTCGGCTCGGCCGTCCGGGTAAGTTGTTTCGCAGTCATGAAATCTTGTTTTAAAGTTACTGCTGCAAATCAACGTAGAATCATCCGTTTAATGAAATATTCAACGGCTAAGTGACGGAATCGCCCTTGTACCGCGATGAGAGGCAGGAAAAATCTCCGGATTTCAATAAAGTTCGCGCAAACTTTTCCGCCGCAGACCGCCGAAAATAGGCCAGATCTCTTTGGGTATCAAATCGATGAACGTGCACTCCGAAGCCACAGCCGTTGAAAACAATGCGGGCAAAAAAAATACGGTTATGTCATATCCCCGGCAGGAACGTATTGCGTATTGTGGGGAGGGACATTTCTCGTCTCCCATACGCTTGTAAACCATGGACTTTTCAGTTTCCCTTGTCATTTTATCTGGTTTCAAGACTCGTTGTCCAGTTCCAAGACTCATCGCGCAGTTCC
>CAVGYS010000140.1:0-1300 GCA_963633505.1 Oscillibacter sp. MSJ-31 | reverse complement strand
CTCTTTGGGTATCAAATCGATGAACGTGCACTCCGAAGCCACAGCCGTTGAAAATGCTCATGCGCAATTTGATAAGAATCGGCCGTTAAGAAGCCCGGCGAGCGTCGCCGGAAGCCTCGAAACCATTTCAAAGCAGATCCTCAGTTCCGGCGGATTCTTTCGCTATGGACGCGGCCGAAGCGGTCGGTGACGCGGACTTCGATTTCCTTGGCTTCGGACGAGAGGGAGGTCTTGAAAAGATTCTGCGTCGGGATGGCGCACACCCAGCCGCGCTTGAGTGACGACGGGTCGCGGTACAGCTCCATCGCGAGCGGGTCCCTGCCCTCGAAGCGCGTCATGTCGCAGACTTTCGCCCCGTCTTCGAAATACTCGACCTTCCACTGCGGATCATAGTCCCAGACGTTCGCCACGACCTGTCCCGGGTAGGCGGGGTCATCGACATAGACCTTCATCTGGTATTCCTCCGGCGTGCCGCATCCGTAGTAGGTCCACTTCACGTCCGTGCCGTCGAAAGTGTAGAGCTTGAAGCAGGCCGGGCCGCCATCGACGCACACCGGGCCGCACCACCACGCCCCTCCGAGCGAGCTGACATTGTGCTCCATGAGACGGTCGCTGATGATTTCGTTGTCGCCTGTGTGCATGTGTCCGGAAAGTAGGAGCGCGTCGTAAGGGGCGAGCAGGTCATAGACGGCCTTCTTGTTGCACATGAGATCCGCGATTTTTCCGTAATCGAAGTTGTAGCCGGACCTGTCCCACTCGCGCAGGGTCGTCGGAATGTGCAGCGACACCACCACCTTCATGTCCCCGCCCACGAGCGCGAGGTCCCGCTCCATCCAGCGCAGCTGCTCCTCCGGGAGGTAGCCGATGTAGTACCAGTCCTTCCCGACGTAGAAATTGTCATTGAGCACGATGTGGTGCACCTTCCCGACATTGAACGAGTAATAGACAGGGCCGTACATCGCTTCGAAATCTCGTGTCGAGCCTTCGAACGAGCGTCCGTAGTTGGTCATGTCATGGTTGCCCATGACCTTGCGGAAGTCAACCCCAGTCGAGTCCATGATTTCGTTGTACTCCGGGTAGAGCGCATGATTCCAGCCCACGATGTCGCCAAGGCACAGCCCGAAGGTGTAGTCCCCCGCGACCATTTCCGCGCATCTCCTCACGTATTCCGCATGTTCTCGAAGCCCCGGAAACTCCTCCGCGTCGCTTATCTGCGGGTCTGCAACCACGATCATGTTGTGCCTCGTGTCGTCCTTCGGATTGCGCAGCAGCGTGAAGTCATAGACTTTCCTCTCCGCTT
>CAVGYS010000139.1:0-4115 GCA_963633505.1 Oscillibacter sp. MSJ-31 | reverse complement strand
CTTAATTTATAAACTTCTAATTTATAGGCGTTTACGCCCCCCCCCGCACGACGAGACGGCGAGCGTCACCGAAAGGGTGACCTCCTGCTATCCGGCTTATCGCCGGCACCGTGGTGAGGCTCTCTGTCATAGGTGTGTCTTTCTTTTGCCTGTCTTGCAATTATCGCAAAGTTTTTCGAGAATCGCAAGATGATTGTTCACTTTTTCGGTACTTTTTCGGTACTGCCGGCGGGAGCATCCCGATTGCGCAGATATCAGAGTCGCAGCGTAACGACACCAAGGACATTCGCTTCACCCACACGGAGACGCTTCGGTTTTGATGAGCTTGCGTCGCGGGTACTGTCAGCGGCGTCTGCCTTCGCGGCGACAGAGGCCTGATGCCGGACATCCGCGACAAGAGCCGCAACGCGAAGCGCCGCAGCAGTCTCCTCCAGCCCCCGGACCCTTGCCAAGAAAAGTCCGGAGAGCGAGGACGAACGCCGCGAGCACCAATACAAGTATGATTATGGAAGCAATGTTCATAGAAACAGCCCGGCCACGAGATATGCCGCAAGTGCGCACACGTAGGCCACAAGACACTGGAAAACTACCATTCCGAACGCCGTCCACCCGCCAAGCTCACGACGCACGGCGGCGATGGCGGCCACGCACGGAGTATAGAGCAGACAGAAAGCGAGCATCGGCACCGCCGTGAGAGGCGTAAGCGCAGACACGGCTCCAAGCACCGTAAGCGTGGAGACAACGCTCTCCTTGGCCAGGAAACCGCAGATCAGAGCCGTGACAATCCGCCAGTCCCCCAAACCCACAGGAGCGAACAGAGGAGCCATCACTCCGGCGATGGCGGCCAGCATGCTGTCCCCGGCCTCAACCAGATTGAGCCTGAAATCGAAAGACTGGAGAAACCAGATGACGATGGAGGCCATGAATATCACCGTGAACGCCCTCTGGAGAAAATCCTTGGTCTTGTCCCAGAGCAGATGTCCCACGTTCTTGGCTCCCGGCATACGATAATTCGGCAACTCGAGCACGAACGGGGCAGGTTCACCGGAATGAGGCAGCATCTTGGCGCACAGGGCCACGATTACCCCGACCAATATGGCGGAGAGGTACAGTATCACAAGCACAAGACCACCGTGCCCCGGGAAAAAGGCGCTGGTCAGGAACGCATATATCGGAATCTTGGCGGAACAGCTCATAAAAGGTGTCAGAAGCACCGTCATCCTCCTGTCCCGGGCCGAAGAGAGCGTGCGGGTCGCCATCACGGCAGGCACGGAGCAGCCGAAACCTATCAGCAGCGGCACTATGCTGCGCCCGCTGAGCCCTATCTTGCGGAGAAGCTTGTCGCTCACGAATGCGACCCTGGCCATATAGCCGCTGTCTTCGAGCAGCGAGAGGAAAAAGAAGAGAATTACGATGACCGGCACGAAACTCAATACCGTGCCCACTCCTCCGAACACCCCGTCCACCACAAGCGCACGCACAGCCGGAGCGACTTCCAGTTTTTCCATCCCCGCATCGCAGGCCGCCGCGAGGTAGTCTATGCCGATCTGCAGCAAATCCTGAAGCGGCGCTCCGAGCACGTCGACGGAGAGCCATATCACGAGGGATATGACCACCAGAAAAATCGGGATGGCAGTCCACCTGCCGGTAAGTACCTTGTCGATGGAGCGGCTACGACGGTATTCCCTGCTCTCGTGAGGCTTGACCACGGTGCGGGAGCAGAGCTTGCGGATGAAAGAGAACCTCATGTCGGCCATCGCCGCGAGGCGGTCCAGTCCCCTCTCCTCTTCCATCTGGAGAATGATGTGCTCTATCATCTCCTTCTCATTGTCAGTCAGGCCCAAGGCGGCGATTATCGCCTCGTCCCCCTCGACTATGCGGCTTGCGGCAAAGCGAATCGGGATGCCGGCGCGGTCGGCGTGATCCTGAATCAGATGCATTATGCCGTGCAGGCAGCGGTGCACGGCTCCCCCGTATTCCTTCGGGTCGCAGAAATCCTGCCGGGCAGGCCGTTCCTGATACCTGGCCACGTGGAGCGCGTGCTCCACGAGTTCCTCTATCCCCTCATCCCTGGCCGCCGAAATCGGCACCACAGGAAGCCCGAGAATGGCCTCCATCTCGTTGACGTTGATGGAACCTCCGTTGCCTCGCACCTCATCCATCATATTGAGCGCCAGCACCATAGGGACGTCGAGCTCCATCAGCTGCATGGTCAGGTAGAGGTTGCGCTCGATATTGCCGGCATCCACGATGTTGATGATGCCCTTCGGCTTCTCGTCGAGGATGAACTGCCTGGAGACAATCTCTTCTGAAGAATATGGCGAGAGGGAATATATCCCCGGAAGGTCTGTGACACGAGTCTCCGGATAGCCCCTTATGACTCCATCCTTGCGGTCGACCGTCACACCCGGAAAATTACCGACATGCTGATTGGAGCCGGTAAGCTGATTGAAAAGAGTGGTCTTGCCGCAGTTCTGATTGCCCGCGAGAGCGAAGCTGAGGATACTGTCCTTCGGGAGCGGATCATCGTGTCCAGTATGATATTTGCCGCCTTCTCCGAGTCCGGGGTGAGCCTGTTCTCCAATGTAGAGCCAGTCGTCATCTCCGGGCGGAACCGTCCGGGCGGGTTCACTGACAGGCTCGACCTCAATCCGTGCGGCGTCAGCCTTGCGGAGAGTCAAGGTGTAGCCGTTGATCAGCAGTTCCATAGGGTCGCCGAGCGGAGCATATTTGGTCAATTTTATCTCCTGTCCCGGAATCATCCCCATGTCAAGGAAATGCTGCCGCAGCGAACCTTGTCCGCCCACTGTCCTTATCAGGGCCGTTTCACCGATTGCAAGCTTGTCAAGTGTCATTTTTCTCAATTTCGACTGCAAATTTCGGCATCGGAAGCCTTACGGTCAATCCCAAGATATGATGATTCGGAAAATTTTGATGATTTTCGTCCCGGAGTGTTGGATTTCCGATAAATCTGCGTAAATTTGCCATCCCAAAGTAATGCGGACGTGGTGAAATGGTAGACACGCTACTTTGAGGGGGTAGTGGGCGTTGGCCTGTGTGAGTTCGAGTCTCACCGTCCGCACAAAAGACAGTCTCTTTCTTGAGGCTGTCTTTTTGTTTTTCGGGCGGGGAGACTATAGAAAGGCTGCGAATTTCTTGGACATTCTGCGCAGGCGGCGAAGCTCCGGGATACGGGAGCGGAGTTCCGGGATGAAACGGAGCGGAATCGGGGAGGAATTCTTGAGCGCCATGCCGGCAAGTTCCAGAGGGTATGTCAGCCGCCTCCATAGCCAGCAGCGCCGGGGGTCACTGAGCCGCACCACGACCGCGATGCACTTGAGCCGCATTCTCTTCTCCTTCGGAGTCTCCCTCGACGACCTGTCATGGACAGCTCTGGCCGCAGGGACCACCCCGCACCGCAGGCCGATCCAATGCAGACGGTCGATGTAGTTGTCATCCTCGCCATATTGCCTGAATGCGGGAGAGAATCCTCCGACGAGGTCAAGCGTCGCCTGCGAGACAAGCCAATGGGCAGCCATCACGAACGGGACCTCAACCGGGAGACGAGAATCCGCCGCTTCCATGTGGGCTCTCCGAAGATATTTCGAGCACTTCCGGGAAAACTGCGGGTCAAGACGGCCCGAAGCATCGGTCTGCACGGGACTGAGAATCCCGAAATCGGGGCGGGCGGCAGCCACAAGAGTCGAGAGGGTGTCTTTCTCCACCCATGCATCCTGATTGAGAAGATAGGCGAAGTCGTACCCCCGCTCCAGCGCGATACGCAAGCCGATGTTGTTGGCGGCGCCGAACCCCGGGTTGCCATCGGAAAGCCTCAGCTCCACCTCCGGGAAACGCTCCCGCACATATTCGCGCGTCCCGTCCGTAGAGCCGTTGTCCACGACGAGCACGTCTGGCCTGAGAGTCCCGCACAGAAGGCTGCCAAGGCACCTATCGACCCACTTCATCGCATTGTAGGTCACCACTATCGCCAAAACTTTCACCATAGGGGCTAAAAAACTGTCTTGAAATATACGGCTTATTTGCGGAAATACGAAGAGAATATCTCCTTGGGGCTGCGGCGGGTGAAGATGCTGCGGGTGATGTTGCGGAAAGTC
>CAVGYS010000138.1:0-4120 GCA_963633505.1 Oscillibacter sp. MSJ-31 | reverse complement strand
CGATAAGCGTATTTTTTTTTTTTTTTTTTAAATTCGCAAGATAAAACAAACGTTTATGGCACAGAAACCTTCAATCCCCAAAGGCACAAGGGATTTCGGGCAGCGTGAGATGGCAGGCAGGAACTATATCTTCGATACCGTGCGCTCCGTGTTCCGCACTTACGGATATTCTCAGATTGAAACTCCGGCGATGGAGAACCTCTCCACCCTGCTTGGCAAGTACGGCGAGGAGGGGGACAAGCTCCTTTTCCGCATTCTCAACTCCGGGGACGCCTTCTCGGGAGTCGATTTCGACAGGCCGCTCACCCCTCAGGTGTGCGAGAAGGGGCTCCGCTACGATTTGACGGTGCCGTTCGCCCGCTACGTGGTGCAGCACCGGGACGAGTTGTCCTTTCCGTTCAAGCGTTTCCAGATACAGCCGGTATGGCGGGCCGACAGGCCGCAGAAAGGACGCTACCGCGAGTTCTATCAGTGCGACGTGGATGCCATAGGCAGCAAGAGCCAGCTCTGCGAGCTTGAACTTGTACAGATCGTGGACAAGGTGTTCGAGAAGCTCGACGTAAGGGTTCTGCTCAAAATCAACAACCGCAAGGTTCTCACCGGGCTTTCCGAGATATGCGGATTCCCGGACAAGGTCGTGGACATAACCGTGGCCATAGACAAGCTCGACAAGATAGGGCTCGACGCCGTCAAGGAGGAGATGCTCGACAAGGGGCTAACCCCCGAGGCGGTGAAGATGCTTGAACCCGTGCTCACCCTCAGCGGCACGACGAAGGAGAAAATCGCCGTGATGCGCTCGATGATGGGGAGCTCCGAGACGGGCCTCAAGGGGCTTGACGAACTCGAGGAGCTGTTCGGATACGTCGAGGCGGCAGGCATCGCGACTCCGGTCGAACTCGACCTCTCCCTCGCGCGCGGGCTCAACTACTACACCGGGGCGATTTTCGAGGTCAAGGCGCTTGACTGGCAAATAGGCAGCATCTGCGGCGGCGGCCGTTACGACAACCTCACCGGCATCTTCGGCCTTCCGGACATGTCCGGCGTCGGCATCAGTTTCGGAGCTGACAGAATCTATGACGTACTCTGCGGGCTGGACAAGTTCCCGAAAGACCTGCGCAGCAGCACCACGGTGCTCTTCGCCAATATGGGAGCGAAGGAGGTCAACTACCTGCTGCCTACGGTCTCCGCGCTGCGCTGCGAAGGCATCGCGGCGGAGATTTATCCGGATCCCGCCAAGCTCAAGAAGCAGTTCGACTACGCCGACCGCAAGTTCATCCCGTTCATCTCGATCAACGGCGAGAGCGAGGCCGAAGCCGGGACGCTCAACGTCAAAAACCTCTCTTCCGGGGAGCAGAAAAGCTTCCCGAAAGACGACATCGCCGCCATAAAGGACTTCCTCCTTCAGAAATAAAAAGGGCCGACCCGACGGCCAGCCCCACCTATAATAAAAGGAGAGCCCCCAGACGGGAGCTCTCTTTTTATGTATGCGGGGAGATTAGAACACCTCCTCGACGTTGTTCTCCTTGTAGTCATCGGACTGCGAAGATAGAGCATCGCCGCGCGGGCCCTCTCCACGACGAGGACGATCGTCCCTGCGGTCTCCTCTGCGACGGTCATCCCTGCGGTCGTCACGACGGTCGCGGCGATCTCCTCCCCTGCGGTCATCCCTACCACGATCGCCTCCGCGAGGACGGCGTTCAGGCTCCACATAGCCCTCCGGCTTCTCGGTCAGGGCTCGCATGGAAAGACGCATCTTCCCGCTCTTCTGATCATACTCGAGCAGTTTCACGTCAACCTCGTCTCCGACTTTCAGCACGTCCTCCACGTTCTCGGTCTTGTTCCATGCGATCTCGGACACGTGCAGGAGTCCCTCCTTGCCAGGAAGAATCTCCACGAATGCGCCGAACTCAAGGATTGAAACGACCTTGCCGTGGTAAACCTTGCCGGCCTCAGGCACTGCGCAGATACCCTTGATCCAGTCAAGAGCCTTCTGCATATTGTCCTTGTTGTCAGATGCAATATCCACAACACCCTCGGTGAGGTTGGTGCCCGGTATAGGCTGCTCGTCGATGGTGATCGTGGTGCCGGTCTCCTTCTGAATCTTCTGGATGGTCTCGCCTCCCTTGCCGATCACGGCTCCGATGAACTCGGCCGCGATGCGGATCTGCTCGATGCGAGGCACGAACGGCTTGTAGTCCTCGCGAGGAGCGCTGATGGTCTTGAGCATCTCGCCCATTATGTGCATACGGCCCTGGCGCGCCTGCTCGAGAGCCTTGGCAAGCACCTCGTATGAGAGGCCGTTGACCTTGATGTCCATCTGGGTGGCGGTGATGCCGTCCGCGGTTCCCGTAACCTTGAAGTCCATATCTCCGAGGTGATCCTCGTCTCCGAGAATATCGGTGAGGATGGCGTAGCGGTCGTTAGGATGCTGCTCATCGGTGATGAGACCCATGGCGACACCGGCCACCGGCTTGCGGATCTTCACGCCGGCATCCATCAGCGCGAGGCAGCCGCCGCACACTGAGGCCATTGAAGAAGAACCGTTGGACTCAAGAATGTCCGAAACGACACGGACAGCGTAAGGATTCTCCGGAGCGAGAGGAACGACAGGCTTGAGCGCCCTCATCGCAAGGTTGCCGTGTCCGATCTCACGACGGCCCACGCCCCTCTGAGGCTTGGCCTCTCCGGTGGCGAAAGGAGGGAAGTTGTAGTGCAGGACGAACTGCTGGTCTTCCTGGATGAGCACCTCGTCCATCTCCTTCATATCCATCTTGGTGCCGAGGGTGACGGTCGCAAGGGACTGGGTCTCGCCTCTGGTGAAGATGGCGGAACCATGGGCGCAAGGAAGATAATCGACCTCGCACCAAATCGGACGAACTTGATTGCATACGCGTCCGTCCAGACGCACACCCTCATCGAGAATCATGTTGCGCATCGCCTCCTTCTCCTCGGCGTGGTAATATCTCTCCACGAGCGGGGTCTTCTCTTCGAGCTGCTCTTCCGGAATCGTGGCGAGGAACTCCTCCTTGATGGCCTTGAAACCCGCCTCGCGCTCTTTCTTAGGCTTGGCGGCCTTGGCGAGAGCGTAACACTTGTCGTAGCAGAAGTCGTGAACCGCCTTCTTGAGCTCCTCGTCCTCGACGTCGTGAGGATAGTCGCGCTTGTTGACGTCGGTACCGAGCTCCTTCATGAGCTCTTTCTGGACGCGGCAGTGCTTCTTGATCTCCTCGTGGGCGAACTTGATGGCTTCGAGCATGTCGTGCTCGCTGACCTCGTTCATCTCACCCTCGACCATCATGATGTTCTCCTCGGTGGCGGCGACCATAAGTTCAAGGTCACTGTCCTTCATCTGGGAGAATGACGGGTTAATCACGAACTCTCCGTTGACGCGGCTCACGCGAACCTCGGAAATCGGCCCTCCGAAAGGAAGGTCGGAAGAGGCGAGCGCGCAGGAAGCGGCAAGCCCGGCCAGAGCGTCCGGCTGGGTGTCCTTGTCCGCCGATATGAGCGTCACGTTGACGAAAACCTCAAGATGGAAATCATCCGGCCAGAGAGGACGGATAGGACGGTCGATCAGGCGGGAGATGAGAATCTCATAGTCGCTTGACTTGCCTTCCCTCTTCATGAATCCGCCGGGGAAACGCCCTGCGGAATAATATTTTTCCTTATAATCGACGGTCAGCGGCATGAAGTCGGTTCCTTCCTTGACTTCCTCCGCGCACGTCACGGTGGCGAGAAGCATAGTGCCACCCATTTTGACTACGGCTGATCCTGCTGCCTGCTTCGCGAGCTTGCCGGTCTCAATCTCTATGACGCGACCGTCCGAAAGCTCAATTCTTTTGTTGATGATATTCATTACTGTTTTTCTTAACGTCCTTTCCGAAAAAGGGATGGCTCCTTCAGTTCAGGAACCATCCCTGGATCTTTCCTATTCCGACTATCGACGGAGACCGAGCTCCTTGACGATACTCCTGTATCTCTCGATGTCAACCTTCTGGAGATAATCCAGAATCTGACGTCTCTTACCTACGAGGCGAAGAAGAGAACGGCGGGTAACCACATCTTTCTTGTTCTTCTTCACATGCTCGGTAAGGTGAGCGATACGGTAGGAAAATAAAGC
>CAVGYS010000137.1:0-4142 GCA_963633505.1 Oscillibacter sp. MSJ-31 | reverse complement strand
ATGTTGTCCGAAGCCTCCGTACGGAATTCCTTATAGTAGTACTGCTCGTTGTTGGAATTGTATGACATGCCCATCTGAGCGGAAGTTCTCACTCGCGGGACACAGCCCCGGCGCTTCTGATTGTACGGAGGAAGCGCGATCTGGAAACGGAAGCCGACGTTGAGCTGGGCCGGTTTAGCCTTCTCGGCATAAAGCCCGGCGGAGCAATGTCTGAAATGGCGGATCATCTCGTACTTGAGTCCGACGTCGCCAAGCAGGAACTTTTGCAGCCGCAGGGTGAATTGGGTGTCCAGAGGACGGCAGTAGTAGTTCGCAGCCACGTTCCAGCGGAAATACGCCTCCTTGCTGTAATGGAAGCGGAAACCCTCCCAGTAGCAGTTCGCAAGCATGCCGAGCTGCGTGTCGAGGGAGAAACGCTCGTCGGGGAAGTAATACAGCATCTCGAGAGCCGCGCCGTAACGGTTGCCCGAAAAGGCGCCGAGCGTGAGCTTGCCGTTGACGTTCAGATGCCACGGGTCCCTGAATCGCTGCGACAACGTGACCATCCCCGGATGAACCTTGGAAGAGAGGGTGCCGTATCCGTCGTTATATATAGGTAGAGCCAGCTGATAGCTGAACTTCATCCCCGGCCAAAGGGAGACTTCAAGCGCCGGGCTCAGCTGCCAAAGCGACTGATATACCTGATTGATGATGAGGTTCTTGAGTGATACCTGAGGATATATCACCACGTCCGCCTTGCCGACAGAGCTGTTCACCTTCTCCTTGTCCTTCACCATATCCCAGCCCTCGTCCAGACGGCGGGTCGCATGCCACACCCCGGTACGGGGCGAATATGACAAGGTTATCTCGGGAATCTGATAATGCGTCCCGACAATCTCCACCTTCCGGTCAAGTGGAAGTCCGGCCCCCTCGACTATGCGGCAGGCGCGGGCAAAGCCCTCGGCGGGAAGCTTATAGGCGTCATTCTCGATGGTGAACACCACCACGTCATCATCGAATGCATAGCGCACGTTCGCATATCCGGCCTTGACAAGCCTGTCCACCACGGCCTCGCAGTCCTGCTGGACATCCTGCCCCGCGCACTTCGGAGAAGCGAAGATGAAGGCGGACATTATGGCGGAAAGCGCCGAAAGTATTTGGATCTTGCTTATCATACCTATTTCTATGATGTCAATGGATTTTTTTCAGAACTTCGGACGTCTCAAGCCTCCCGGACTTGTCATACGTGTCGTGACGCACCATTCCGACTCCCGCCGCATACCAGGTCAGGGCCGTAGTTTCACGATTGCGTCCGGGGCCCTTTTCCACCTTGTGCTCGGAAACCACCGGACAGTCGAAAGTCCCGGCGTCGGTTGTCATCTTCTCCACGCGGAGCACCCGGCGGTCGGAGACCCTGACGCGCCAGGTCAGCCCCATGGCGGACACGCTGAATTCAAGATCCGGCAGAAGCGCTCCCGGGACGAGCTCCGAGGGGAGCACGGAGCGGGCGGGGACAGACGACACGCTCCTGTCCGGCAGACGATTGCGGAGCACTGAAGAGAAAGCCTCCGACGGATCGGCGCACACCTCCCCATTCGGAAAGACCTCGGTCTTATAAACGACCGCGCCGCCGTTCAGCTCCCTGCCACGTTCGTCCGTAAAAAGCGAAGAGCACTCCAGCATCAGACTTCCGTCCGCCTCCCTGAAGGAGCTCTGGATGCTGAGCGTATGGTTCCACTTGAGCCTGCCGGATTCGGCATATCGTCTTTCATAAGAAAGCACGGCCCCCTCGCGCGTGCAGAAATACGCTTCCAGGGCGCTGTCCGTGGACTGCCATGGGAAAGCGGTCAGAAGTACGGTGACAAGGGCGAGACTCTTCAGCATCAGAATATTTTGTAGATAAGACGCAGCGACAGCATCGGCCAGAAGCGGAACTCTTCGGGAGAGCCTCCCGGGAAATCTTCAAGCAAATCCTCTGCTGACGCATCGTAGGCCACCTCGTTCGGAGAGGAGATCTGAGGGTTGGCATAGAACGCACCTACCTCCCCCTGGACGTTGAAGCGTCCGCCCGGCATGCTGCGACCAAACCCGAGGGCGAGATAAGGGCGGAAACGCGGGAATTCCAGATTCAACTCGACATGGCCCGCCCCGTCCTGCTCTTTCACTTCGTACGTGCGCCCGAAGGCGTTTGCGCGGATGGGGCTTATCTCGGCAGAGACATAGCCCGGCACGTTCTCATATTTCACGTTGAGATCCTCCACCTCCGAACACAGGTTCTCATAACTATTCCAGAAGGACTTGTCAGTGTCCGCCACGACGGAAAAGAAAGTATCGTTCATCCCGTAGAACACCCCGGCAGTGATGTGGAATGAGGATTTTCTGAACGGGTAGAACTCGAGGGCCGCCTTGAGCGTGCTTAGGTTGAGAGAGGAGCTCGTCCCCAGATCCACATCATCGAAACGCGTATTGATGCGATCCTCCAGCCCGGCCGCCCGAAGATTGGAATTGACTTGAGAGATGCTCGCATTGACCTGATCCATGTCGATGTCAAAATCGGCGTTGTAGTTCAGAGACGGAGCGTTGAAACCCGCCGTCAGCACAAGCCGATCAGTGACCAGAGGCATTGCGAGCTGCACGCCCACGCCCGTAGTGCCGGCCTCGATGCCGAAAGAAATGCTGTTGAACGCCTGCTGGGGAAATGCCGGCACGCACAGAGCGGACAGAGCAGCAAGGGCGAAGAAAAACCTTTTCATACTAATTGTCGTTATTTTAATCTCACTTTATACCTCAAGCCGAAGTTGACCCACTTGCAGGCCTGAAGCTCGAACATCGCCTCAAAACGGTTCTCCCAGACGGAGGCCACGAAGCCGAGGTTGAATGTGCGGGCGTCGTATTCGGCGATAAGGCGCACTTCGTCAAGCATCGCACGCCCGCAGAGAAAAGACGGGGTGAAAGTCACCCCGGCGGCGGGACCATTGATGGGATAGTCGTTCCGCCTGTTGTACTGATAGGCGAGATGAGCTCCGACTTCACCCCAGGACGTGGAGAAATGCTTGGACGCGGCGAGATAGTTGCGGTTGAAGTAGCCGTTGCCGTCTCCGTCGACGGCAGTGTCAACATAGCCATTGCTGGACGAGCCTGTCGTGGGGTCGCTCACGCCGACCACCACCGAGGGCATCCACTTCAAGCCGAACTCCCCTTCTTTCAGAAGTTGGAACCGTCCCAGGAAATGCCTGTCCTGATTGAACATTATCCTCGTCCGTCCGGTGGCCCCCGGAACCTTGGCCCCATCGAAGATGGTGCATACGTAGCCCACTTCCAGCCGGCTCCAGAAAGTCAGGCTGAAGCCATAGTTGAAAGTCGAATAGCACCAGCCGGACGTCGGCAGGGAGTGACGGTTGAGATAGTTGTTCGTAATCATGAACGTCCCCTCCTCCTGCATCTGTGCCGACGGCATCTGAAGCAGGCCCGTGGAGGCATCGGTGAACTGCGCCCCCGCCCTGAGTGGAAGGAGCAGCAGCATGACCAAAAAGACGATAAGGGATCTCCTCATCTGCGAACGGCCGGAATCAGAAGTTGTTTTGAAAATTCCGCATAATAAAATTCGGGAACCATTCCAAAACAGCTTCTCAATAATTCTTGGCGGCCAGGCGGAAGTAGCTCTGCGGGTGAGCGCAGACAGGGCAGACGTCAGGAGCGGACGGACCGATGACGATATGTCCGCAGTTGCCGCATTCCCAGATGGCGTCACCTTCGCGGGTGAAGACGAGCTTGCCTTCGATGTTGGCGAGCAGCTTCTTGTAGCGTTCCTCGTGGTGTTTCTCGATCTGAGCGACCATCTCGAAGAGATCGGCAATCTCATCGAAGCCCTCCTCCCTCGCAGTCTTGGCGAAAGAAGGATACATTTGGGTCCACTCATAGTTCTCGCCCTCGGCGGCATCCTTGAGATTCTCCTCCGTTCCCGGAACAGCCCCTCCGTGAAGCAGCTTGAACCAGATTTTGGCATGTTCCTTCTCATTGTCGGCAGTCGCCTCGAACAGTTCGCCTATCTGTACGAAGCCGTCTTTCTTTGCCTTTGAAGCATAGCAGGAATACTTGTTGCGTGCCTGGCTCTCCCCGGCATAGGCCGCCGCCAGATTGGCTTCGGTCTTCGTCCCTTTAAG
>CAVGYS010000136.1:0-4193 GCA_963633505.1 Oscillibacter sp. MSJ-31 | reverse complement strand
CCAGGGAAGTCTTGCCGGTCTTCGGGGCTTCGTAGATGACTGCGTTCTCGCCCCGGGCGAGCATCGTGGCCAAGCTGCGGGATTCGGCCTTCCTTCCGACGTTGCTTTTGCCGGTCACGTATTTGCTGTAGATGAATGGGAGATCCATATTTTTATAAATGCATGGACTACAAATTTAACAAATTTTTGCGGATAAGATAAAAATGTCTAAATTTGCGCCCGAATTATTTATGGCCGACAAGCTCAAGGTCAAGTGCCGTTCGGAACGGGCGGCCGCTTGCGGTCCGGACTTTTAAACAAGTTTCAAATGTACGCAATCGTAGACATTGCAGGCCAGCAGTTCAAAGTTGAGGCTGGAAATGAAATCTTTGTGCAGAGGCTTGCCGATGCCAAAGGTGCTGACGTGGAGTTCAAGAAGGTGCTTCTCGTAGCCAACGAGGGTGACGTGAAGGTCGGAGCTCCTTACGTGGAGGGCGCAGTAGTCAAGGCTACCGTTCTCGATGACGATGCAAAGGCTGACAAGGTTCTCGTATTCAAGAAGATCCGCCGCAAGGGCTTCCAGAAGCTCAACGGTCACCGTCAGAAACTCACCAAGATTAAAATCAACGAAATCGCTTAAGGATTATGGCACACAAGAAAGGTCAATCAAGTTCAAAGAACGGTCGTGAGTCACAAAGCAAACGTCTCGGACTCAAGAAATTCGGCGGCGAAGTAGTTAAGGCCGGCAACATCATAGTACGTCAGAGGGGCACCGTCCACAACCCTGCCAAGAACGTGGGGATGGGCAAGGATCACACTCTTTACGCTCTCATTGACGGAACCGTCAAGTTCACCCGCAAGAAGGATGACAAATCGTACGTATCGGTACTCCCGTTTGAGAATTAATCTCGAAGGGGTTTAATCTGAATCTTCAGGGACGTGCACTTCGAGAAAGGTGTGGGTCCCTTTAATTTTTCCTTAAAATTATGCTGACACTCAAAATGCTCAGGGACGACCCGCAGGCCGTCATCGAGAAGTTGAAGACAAAGAATTTCGACGCCAAGCCCATAGTGGACAAGGTGCTCGAACTTGATACTCAGCGCCGCAACCTGCAGGCCGAGAGCGACGAGCTGCTCTCCCGCCAGAAGGCGAAGGCCGCCGAAATCGGAGCTCTGATGAAGCAGGGGCTCAAGGATGCCGCCGAGTCCGCCAAGGCCGAGGTGGCGCAGCTCAAGGCCCGCTCAAACGAACTGCTCTCCAAGATGGACGCGGCATCGAAGGAGCTGGAAAGCCAGCTCGTGCTGATGCCGAACACCCCGTGCTCCCTCGTGAAGCCGGGCAAGGGTGCGGAAGACAACGAGGTCGTCAAGATGGGCGGCCCGGAGGTGAAGCTCCCGCAGGACGCTCTCCCGCACTGGGAACTTGCCAAGAAGTACGACATCATCGACTTCGACCTCGGAGTGAAGATCACCGGAGCCGGCTTCCCGGTATATAAGGACAAGGGGGCCAAGCTCCAGAGGGCCCTCATCAACTTCTTCCTCGACTGCAACACCGCCGCAGGCTACAAGGAGGTGGAGCCTCCTGTGATGGTCAACGCCGCCTCGGGCTTCGGTACCGGCCAGCTACCGGACAAGGAGGGGCAGATGTACCACGCCAATCTCGATGACTTCTACATGGTTCCGACGGCCGAGGTGCCTCTCACCAACATCTACCGCGACGTGATTCTCTCCGAGGATCAGATCCCGCAGAAAATCACGGCCTACACCCCGTGCTTCCGCCGCGAGGCCGGTTCCTACGGCAAGGACGTGCGCGGACTCAACCGTCTGCACCAGTTCGACAAGGTGGAGATCGTCCGCGTGGAGAAGCCGGAGAACTCCTACGCCGCGCTGGATGAGATGATCTCCCACGTGGAATCCCTTGTCAACAAGCTCGGTCTGAAGTACAGGATTCTCCGTCTGTGCGGCGGGGATCTCAGCTTCACTTCCGCCATCACCTACGATTTCGAGCTCTGGTCCGCAGCCCAGCAGAGATGGCTTGAGATATCTTCCGTCTCCAACTTCGAGACCTACCAGTCCAACCGCCTGCACCTGCGCTACCGCGACGAGAACGGCAAGACTCAGCTGGCCCACACTCTCAACGGAAGTTCTCTCGCCCTGCCGCGCGTGGTGGCCGCTCTCCTTGAGGACAACCAGACGCCGGAGGGAATCATAATCCCGGACATTCTCCGTCCTTACACCGGCTTCGACAAGATTGGTTAAGGAAGGCTCGGTCATTTTAGGCATAGATCCCGGAACCAACATCCTTGGTTTCGGGATTGTCCGCGTAGATGCCTCTCGCAAGCCGCAGTACGTGGACATGGGCGTGCTGGATCTGCGCAAGGTGTCCTCCCCCTACAGCAAGCTTGAGGTCATAAACGAGAAGGTGGCCGCGCTCTGCGACCTTCACCGCCCGGATGACCTGGCGATAGAGTCGCCTTTCTACGCCAAGAACGCCCAGGTCATCTTCAAGCTCGGACGTGCCCAGGGTGCGGCCATGGTCGCAGCCCTATCCAGGGCCGTGAACGTCTATGAGTATGCTCCCCGCGAGGCCAAGATGGCCATCTGTGGCAACGGCGCGGCCTCCAAGGAGCAGGTCTGTCTGATGGCCCAAAAAACTCTTGGCATACAAATTGATAACAAATACCTTGATGCGACCGATGCCCTGGCATTGGCGCTCTGCCACTTTTACCGACTAACAAATCCATTCGCTGGCGGTGGCTCCGGAAGCCCGTCGTGGGAAAAATTTGTTTCGGAAAACCCTGACAGAATAAAATAACACATAATGAGAGTATTGAAGTCGATTTTGGTGTCGTTTTTCCTCTTTTCGGGAATCGGCCTCTTTGCGCAGAACAAGATTTCTGCTGTCTTGACGGACGCGTCGAGCGGGGATCCGCTCGGCTTCGTCACCGTTTCGCTGTTCAAGGACGGTGCCGAGAAGCCGTTCAAGTATGCCCTGAGCGACGAGAAGGGCCAGGTGACGCTGGAGTCCGTCGCCAAGGGCACTTACACCTTCAAGGCCGAGCTGCTCGGCTACAAACCCTACAGCTCCACGGTCAAGATGGAATCCAGGGCGGTGGATCTCGGGACGCTCAAGATGAGCGTGGACAGCGAGCAGCTCGACGCAGCGTCGGTGTCGGCCGTCGGCAACCCCATAATCGTCAAGAAAGATACGATAGAGTTCAACGCCTCATCTTTCAAGACCACCGACAATGACGTTCTCGAGGACCTGCTCAAGAAGCTCCCGGGCGTCGAGGTGTCCGAAGACGGTTCCGTGACCGTCAACGGCGAGAGCATCTCCAAGATTACGATAGACGGCAAGACTTTCTTCCTCAACGACCCTCAGCTCGCCACGAAGAACATCCCGGCGAAGATGGTCAACAAGCTGAAAGTCATACAGAAAAAGTCCGAGCAGGCCGAGTTCACCGGCATTGACGACGGCGAGGAGGAGACGGTCATCGACCTCTCCGTGCAGCCGGGGATGATGAAGGGACTCTTCGGCAACGTGGCCGCCGGAGCCGGATACGACCTCCCGTCGCAGGACGGAATCAAGAGCGACGTCCGCTATCAGGGCAACGCCTTCATCGGACGCTTCACAGACAAGTCACAGCTCAGCCTCATACTCAACGGCAACAATACCAACAACCGCGGTTCCTCCAACTTCTCCGGCAACATGATGCGCGGAATGATGGGAGGCGGCGGCAGAGGCCAGGGCCAGGGCGGCTGGGGCGGCGGCAACGGCATCACGACCTCCTACATGGGCGGTCTCAACGGAGCCTGGACCCTGTTCGACGACAAGATGAACGTGGGTGGCAACTACCTGTACAACGCCAGCGACAACGACGTCGAGGAGAGCAGCGTCAAGACCACCTATCTCAACGACTACAACCTCATCTACAACAGCCGGAGCATCAACAGCACCCATTCCGACGGGCACCGTTTCGGACTGCGTCTGGACCACAAGTTCTCCGAGAACACCTCCATCCTCTTCGAGCCGTCGATCAACTTCGGTACCGGACGTTACAGCCAGTCCAGCCGGGACTCCACCTACCGTGACGACCTCGCGGGGAGCGTCAGCAAGCTCAACGACGCCTTCACCGATAACAGCGGAGAGAACCGCAACGCCAGCGCAGGGGGCTTCTTCCTGCTCCGTCAGCGGCTCGGCCTTCCGGGGCGCAC
>CAVGYS010000135.1:0-4221 GCA_963633505.1 Oscillibacter sp. MSJ-31 | reverse complement strand
ACGGAGCCCCTGCACAGTGCGCCCCGGAAGTGGACAAGTTCCTGAAAGTGCTCCGCAAGGCTTTCCCGGACACCACCATTGCCCTTGAGGACGAAAGGTTCACCTCGGTGCTCGCCCACAGGGCGATGATAGACGGCGGGATGAAGAAAAGCGACCGCAGGGACAAGGCTCAGACGGACAAGATCAGCGCGGCAATAATTTTGCAAGGCTATCTCGACAAGCAAACAAATAAAAGATGATACAACCCATATATCTCTATGGTTCCGGGGTGCTGCGCGAAGTGGCCGCCCCTGCGGACCTCAACGACAAGGAGGGAATTTCCACCCTCGTAAAGGATCTCTGGGAGACCCTCGCGGCCTCGGACGGCTGCGGCCTGGCAGCCCCGCAGATCGGGGACGGCAGAAGAGTCGCCGTGGTGGACGGAGACGTGATGGCCGACGTCTTTCCCTACCTCAAAGGATTCAAACGCACGTTCATCAACCCGGTGGTACTCTCCGAGAGCGAGAGCAGCTGCGAGTACAACGAAGGCTGCCTCAGCGTCCCGGGCATCTACGCGGACGTGCGCAGGAGCGAGAGCATCGAGGTCGAATATTATGACGAGAACTTCGAGAAGAAGACGGAGAGTTTCGACAAGTTCGCCGCGAGGATGATTCAGCACGAGTTCTCCCACCTCGACGGGGTGCTCTTCACGGACCTGGTGGCTCCGGTGCGCAAGAAGATGATTTCGAGAAAGCTCCAGAGCATCGCCCGGGGCAAGGTGGGCACGGCGTACAAGTCCAAGATCAAGTAAAAAAGAATGGGAGCATTTCACGCATACGACATAAGAGGGGTCTATGGGAAGGATTTCGACAGGAGCACGGCCTACAAGGTGGGCTATTTCCTGCCCGAGCTGCTCAAGGCCGACAAGGTGCTGGTGGGACGCGACTGCCGCGTCTCCTCTCCGGAAATCCACGATGCGCTCGTCGAAGGCATTCTCGACGCCGGAGCCGACGTGTACGACATCGGGCTGAGCAGTACGCCGATGGTATATTTCGGCACCGCCAACTACGGATTCAAGGCCTCCGTGCAAATCACCGCCAGCCACAATCCAGCCGAGTACAACGGGATGAAGGTGAGTCGCGAAAACGCCCTCCCGGTCGGGCTGGACAGCGGTCTTGGACAAATCAGGGACTGGATAGACAGCGGCCGTCCGACACCGGCGGCAGCCGTGCGCGGCAGAGTGCACGAGATGGACGTCCACGATGACTACGTCCGCTTCATGCAGAAGTTCAAGGGAGACTACGGCAATCTGAAGCTCGCCTTCGACCTGTCCAACGGGATGGCCAACCTCTTCGCCAAGGAAATCTACGGCGACTCGCCGGAATACCTCTTCGACACCATCGACGGACGCTTCCCGAACCACGAGCCCAACCCGCTCGTGGCGAAGAACGTGGAGCCTCTCAAGGAACTGGTGCGCCGCAGCGGCGCCGACGTGGGAGTCATCTACGACGGGGATGCGGACAGGGTGATGTTCGTCGATGACAAGGCCAGATTCGTGGCCCCCGACCTGATAATAGCCCTTATGGCCCTCTATTTCTGCGACGAGAGAGGAGAGAAGAATCCCCGCGTCCTCCAGGAGATACGCAGCTCCAAGGCCGTGGGAGAGTTTCTCGAAAAGTACGGAGCCGACCTGCACACCTGGAAGGTGGGGAGGGCCTTCGCCGCTCCGAAGCTGCGCGAAATCGACGGACTCTGGGGAGGGGAACTCGCCGGACACTATTATTTCAAGGATTTCTTCTACTCGGACAGCGGCCTGCTCTCCTCGATGATCGTCCTGCGCATCGTCTCCGCCCTCAAGAAGAAGGGCGTAAGGCTCAGCGATCAGATAGACTCGATGACGAGGTACTTCAACTCCGGCGAAATCAACTTCAAGCTCGAAGACAAGGCCGGAGCGATGAAGGCCGTGTGCGAGCATTTCTCTTCGCAGGCCGAGCCGGTGAAGCTCATGGATTTTGACGGATACCGCCTCGAATATCCGGACTGGTGGTTCAACATCCGTCCGTCCAACACGGAGCCGTACCTGCGCTTCATCTGCGAGGCCCGCACGGAGGAGATGCTCCTCGAAAAAGTAAGGGAGACGGTGAGTCTGCTTGAGAAGGATTTTGGAGCCGTGAGATCATGATGAAGACTCATCTCTCACTACTCGCCCTCATACTGCCCTCAATCGTATATGCCCAGCAGACAGGTTCTGCGGGGCGGGCGGCGCTTCAAGGCCAGGAGCCGGGCATAGCCACTCCGGTAACACCTCCCTCCGTGTCAATGATTCCGGAAGACTATATCACGGAACCCGGGGCCTTCAAGAAAGGCAACGGCGCTCCGGTCGACACCCTCGACATCGGAGACGGATATCTCCAGATTGTCCTCAACGACGACTACAGCTGGAGATACGTCAAGAACCACAAGAAGGTGGCCCAGTCGGAGACGTTCACGGCCTTCTGGGCGGAGAACACCCTCAACCCCTACGCCGACGTCAACCTGTCCGACCTCCCCTACCGCAGCTCCATCTGCCTTGTCGATTCCGTGAGCAGCTTCGTGTGTCCGCGCGTCGGAGAGGTATATTCCAAGTTCGGATACAGGCGCAAACGGCGTCACCAGGGAGTGGACCTTCCGCTGCCGACAGGGACTCCGATCAACGTGGCGTTCGACGGCAGGGTGCGCTACTCGGGTTATGTCAGGGGCTACGGCAACCTCGTGATAGTAAGGCACGAGAACGGGCTGGAGACGTTCTACGGCCACCTTTCCAAACGCCTCTCCGAGCCGGGGCAGTGGGTGAAGGCAGGGGACGTCATAGGGCTCGGAGGCTCCACGGGGCGCTCGTCCGGGCCGCACCTGCACTTCGAGACCCGCTACAAGGGCTATGCGTTCGACCCTCAGTGGATAGTGGATTTCGAGAAGGGGGAGCTGCGCAAGAACGTCTTCGTGCTGCGCCGCAGCTACCTCGACCCGTCGTCCAGATATATGCCGGAGTCAATCGACGAGGAGGAGGAAATTTACTCTACGGACGAGCAGATCATAGAGGAGGAGAAGCGCATAGCTGCGGAAAAAGCCGCCGAGAAGTGGCACAGCGTCCGCTCCGGAGAGACAGTCTCCAGCATTGCGCGCAAATACGGCAAGACCCTCTCCGCCATCAAGAAGCTCAACCCGAATCTGAACGTCGACAAGATCCGCAACGGCCAGAAGATTCGGGTAAACTGAGAAGCTGGCGTCGGGAGCGGCTATTTGATTTCCCGGATGATTTTCAGGGTCTCGCCCGTGTCTTCGAGCTCGAAGATCTTGGGGTGCGTCTCTCCCCAGTAAGGGGCGTGCAGGGCCAGCATCAGTCTGCCGTCGAAGCTGCGGAATATCATCCCGTGCCCGGCACCGACCAGCAGCGCCTCGTCCTGCTGCCGCCAAGGGCCTGCAATCTTCCCGGAATCCGATATGGCGATGCCGCAGCTGTTGTTGGTCGTCCAGATCATGTACAGCTTCCCCGTCTTGCCCTTGCACAGATACGGGCCGTCGGTGACGTAGCCGCCGCCGTCGGGCGGGATGACATTGCCCCAGCTGTGGTTGACATAGCTCGCGCGGAAGAGGTTCTTCGGCTCCCCGTCCATATCGGAGAGGTCGTCCTTCAAGCGCACGTAGCCTACTGCACCGTCAGTGACCTGCACCCACTCGTGGCAATAGACCATATAAGGCACGCCGTCCTCTACCCAGAGCGTCCCGTCTATGGTCATCATATCTGACGGGAGGGTGGCGTGAGGCGCGAAAGTCTTGAAAGGGCCGTAGGGAGAGTCGGAGACAAGCACCTGGCTTCCCCTCATCACGCGCCCGGTATGATACCAGTTGCGCCACTGCTCGGGAAGTTTCTCGCTCGTGTCGAAGGTCTGGAAAAGGTAGTATTTCCCCTTATAGTAGTGAAGCTCCGGCGCCCAGATGCTGTTGATGCGGATATCCCCCCAGACATCGTCAGGAGCGGTGTAGATGACGGTCGGGCCCTCCCAATGGATGAGGTCCTTGCTCTTGTAGCTCTTCACGCTCCTGCCCGCAGGCCCCACCATGATATATTCCTTGGAAACCGGGTCGGCAAGCACGCAGTTGTCCCGCCAATGAATCTGCTCAAGGGTGTACGTCCCGTATTGCTCCCTGCCCGGCTGGGCTTTCAGGCCGACAGGCAGACAGAGCAGCACCGCCGTCAGCGCC
>CAVGYS010000134.1:2523-4273 GCA_963633505.1 Oscillibacter sp. MSJ-31 | reverse complement strand
TGCCTATCTGAGCCAGGCCTCGATTCTCGCCAAAGAGATAGGAGTGCAGTACAGTCCGGCCAATTCCGCCATCCTCCTCAACGCGGTGCTCGGACTCCCCAACCTCGTGGAGAGCAAGAAGGCGGAGATAATCAACGACGACAACTGGCCGGAGGTCAGCTCCGCGCTCGACAGCTGCCTTGAGATGGTCAACGACTACCGCAGCCGCGAGGGGGAGGCCCTTTACCGGGACGTCACCTCAAGGGTGGCGAAGATTCTGAAACTCTACGACGAGGTGGAAACGCACGAGACGGAGAGACTCGAAGCGGTGCGCAGCCGCATACTGAAGAGCGCCGACGAGATGAAAGTGAAGCTTGACAAGGAAAGGTTCGAGCAGGAGATGCTCTTCTACCTCGAGAAACTGGACATCAATGAAGAGAAGGTGCGCCTGCGCCAGCACTGCAAGTACTTCATGGACACCATAAATTCGGAGCCGTACCCGGGCAAGAAGCTGGGCTTCATCATCCAGGAGATGGGCAGGGAAATCAACACGACGGGTTCGAAGGCCAACCACGCGGGAATACAAAAGCTCGTCGTTCAGATGAAAGACGAGCTTGAAAAAATCCGCGAGCAGTCGATGAATATTCTCTGAAAACGCTCCCCTATTCAGCCTTCGAAGCTGCGGCAACCTTCGGTGCCGCGGCTTTTTCCGTCTTGAGCGGATGCTTCCTGACCTTGTCGGCAACCGACTTCTCGAACTCCTGTTCGCTTATCATGCCGCAGGTGCCGTTGAACCGGGCGCCCAGCTCGACCTGCAGCTTGTTCACATGAATGCTTCCGGAGACTGTCGCCAGGCTCTTGACTGAAAGGGTGTCCTTGACATAGACCTCGCCTTCAAGCTTCCCCCACAGATCGAGGTTGGTGCAAAGGATATTGCCGTTGATAACGGCCGTCTCGCCGACGACTATCTTGCCTTCGGAGAAGATTGTCCCCGACACCTCGCCGTCAACCCGGATATCCGCCGATGAAACGATGTCTCCGGTGATGGACGCCCCCCTTGAAATGCGGGTCACGTCATTGACGTTGACCGCGATATCTGAAGATTTCTGCATATTGTCCGTATTTTTGAGGTTAAACAAGCCCTTTGCCATGGCAGTTCTTATATTTTTTGCCGCTCCCGCAAGGGCAAGGATCATTGCGGCCTATGGTTTTGTCAGCCTTGATTGGGGTATGGGCCTTCTGCTCCGCACCTGCGGCGAGATCGCTCCGGGAGGCCTGCATCTTGCTCATATCCGTGCGCGGCTGAGCGGCCGGACGCTGAGGGCGCTGAGGTTGATCGGAAGAATCGCGGAGAGGCACGAAAGCCTTGAAAAGGAACGAAAGCACGTCCTTGTTGAGAGTCTCGAGCATGGAAGCGAAGAGGTTGTAGCTCTCGAGCTTATACACCACAACCGGGTCCTTCTGCTCATAGGAGGCGTTCTGCACGCTCTGCTTGAGGTCGTCCATCTCACGGAGGTGCTCCTTCCAATGCTCGTCTATCTGATAGAGTATGATGTTCTTGCTGAGAGTCTTGGCAATCTCGCGGCCGTCGGAATTGTAGGCCTTCTCGAGATTCACGCTGAGCCCGATCTGCTTGATGCCGTCGGAAACCGGGATGGCGATGTTCTGGTAGAGCTTGCCCTGCTTCTCGAAGACCTCCTTGACAATCGGGTTGAGCTTCTCGACGAGAGCGTCCATGCGCCTCCTGTAAACCTCCATCATGTGTTCGGTG
>CAVGYS010000134.1:1201-2513 GCA_963633505.1 Oscillibacter sp. MSJ-31 | reverse complement strand
TCGGTGAGCCTGTCCTCCAGCTCCTCGCGCTTGGCCTTCTCGTAGAACTCGGCGTCGAAGCCCGTGTCGATGGAGAACATCGCCATGAGGGCCACCTCGAAGTCCGCGAACGGCAGCTGGCGGTTCTTCTCCACGAAGAGAGAAGAGGCGTCGAGCATCATGTTGCGAAGGTCAATCTCGATCTTGTCCCCGCTGATGGCATTGCGGCGGCGGGAATAGATGGCCTCCCTCTGATAGTTCATCACGTCATCGTATTCCAGAAGACGCTTGCGGATGCCGAAGTTGTTCTCCTCGACCTTGCGCTGCGCGTTCTCCACGGCTTTGGAGAGCATGTTGTTCTCAAGGGCCTCGTCATCGGCCATCCCGAGCCTGTCCACCATCCCGGCAATCCTCTCGGAACCGAAAAGGCGCATGAGCTTGTCTTCCAGAGAGAGGTAGAACGTGGATGAACCCGGATCCCCCTGACGGCCCGCACGGCCTCTGAGCTGACGGTCCACGCGGCGGGAGTCGTGACGCTCCGTTCCGATGATGGCGAGTCCGCCCGCGGCCTTGACCTCCGGCGAAAGCTTGATGTCGGTGCCTCGGCCCGCCATGTTGGTGGCGATGGTCACGGTGGAACTCTGTCCGGCCTGCGCCACGATCTCGGCCTCACGGGCGTGCTCCTTGGCGTTGAGCACGTTGTGGCGTATCCCCCTCATCCGGAGCATTCGGCTCAGGAGTTCGGAAGTCTCCACGTCCGTGGTGCCTACAAGCACCGGACGGCCCTCCCCGGTGAGCTTCACGATACGCTCTATCACGGCGTTGTACTTGGCCTTCTTGGTCTTGTATATCAAGTCGTTCTGGTCGTCGCGTATTACAGGACGGTTGGTCGGGATGACCATCACGTCCAGCTTGTATATGCTCCAGAACTCGCCCGCCTCGGTCTCGGCCGTACCGGTCATACCGGCGAGCTTGTGATACATTCGAAAGTAATTCTGAAGGGTAATCGTGGCGAAGGTCTGGGTCGCGCCCTCGACCTTGACGCTCTCCTTGGCCTCAACCGCCTGATGCAGTCCGTCGCTCCAGCGGCGGCCCTCCATGATACGGCCCGTGGACTCATCGACGATCTTGATCTGACCGTCCATTATGACGTAGTCCACGTCCTTTTCAAACATCGTATATGCCTTCAGGAGCTGGATCACCGTATGCACGCGCTCGCTCTTGAGCGAGAACTCGGACATCAGCGCGTCCTTCTTCTGCTGCTTTTCCAGAAGCGACAGTCCGGAATGCTCTATCTCGGCTGTCTGCGAGCCCACGTCCGGAAGCACGAAAA
>CAVGYS010000134.1:0-1191 GCA_963633505.1 Oscillibacter sp. MSJ-31 | reverse complement strand
GCCCCGGCGAGCACCTCGTGTCCCTTGTCGGTCATGTCCACGGAGTGAAGCTGCTCGTTGATGACGAAATACAGGGGATCCGTCACGACAGGCATCTCCCTCTCGTTGTCCTGCATATAGTAGTTCTCGGCTTTCTGGAGGAGCACCTTCATGCCCGGCTCGGAGAGGAACTTGATGAGAGGCGAGTACTTCGGGAGTCCCTTGTGCGCACGGAGCAGGAGCTTCCCGCCCTCGTTCTCGTCACCCTCGGCTATCTTCTTGCGGGCGTCGTTGAGCACCTGGTTCACAAGGCTGCGCTGCGCCTGATAGAGCTTCTCGACGAACGGCTTGAACTCCATGAACTGGGCCTCGTCGGCCTCGTTGCGCTGGATAGGCCCGGATATGATCAGAGGCGTGCGCGCGTCGTCGATGAGCACCGAATCCACCTCATCGACGATGGCGTAATGGTGCTTGCGCTGCACCAGATCCTCCTGAACCACGGCCATGTTGTCACGCAGGTAGTCGAAACCGAACTCGTTGTTGGTGCCGAAGGTGATGTCGCAGTTGTAGGCCTTGCGGCGGGCGTCGGAGTTGGGCTGATGCTTGTCGATGCAGTCCACGGACAGGCCGTGGAACATGTAGAGCGGCCCCATCCACTCGGAGTCACGCTTGGAGAGGTAGTCGTTGACGGTGACCATGTGGACACCCTTGCCCGCGAGGGCGTTGAGGAACACCGGAAGGGTCGCGACGAGGGTCTTTCCCTCGCCCGTGGCCATCTCGGCGATCTTGCCCTGGTGCAGGGCTATGCCTCCGATGAGCTGCACGTCGTAATGAACCATGTCCCAGGTGATTTCGTTGCCACCGGCCAGCCAGTGGTTGTGCCAGATGGCCTTGTCGCCCTCTATCGTGACGAAGTCGTGGCCCACGGAGAGATCCTGGTCGAACTTGGTCGCGGTCACGACCACGGACTCGTTCTCCTTGAAGCGGCGCGCCGTGGACTTCATGATCGCGAAGGCCTCTGGAAGCATCTCGTCGAGGCACTTCTCAATGGCTTCATCCTCCTCCTTGACCAGCTTGTCCGACTCGTCGGCGAGCTTCTCCTTCTCGGAGACGGGTATGTCCTTGTTGAGTTCCTCCCTTATCTCGGCTATGCGGTTTTCGAACGGGCTCTCCACCTCGGAGAGCTTCTGACGCAGCGCCGCCGAACGGGCG
>CAVGYS010000133.1:0-4293 GCA_963633505.1 Oscillibacter sp. MSJ-31 | reverse complement strand
GCGTAGCACCGTCCTCCGCGGCAAGAATCTTGTCGATGGTGGTCTCGATGACGGCTCCCTTCTGGGAAAGGGTAGTCGAAGCGCTGTACTCCTTGCCTTTTGAAGTGGTGGAGAAACTCAGGGTGGTCGAACGGTCACCAGCCTCGTTGGCCGCAGCCTCGAACGTAACCACGGTCTCGGTGCCGGACGTGGAAATGCCGGCGATGGTAAGCCATGACTTCGCATCCGCAGGCATGTTCACGCTCACGCCCTCGCCCTTGTTGCTGAGAGTTACGGCGAAAGACCCTCCCTCGACAGGGAGCTCGCCACTCTCCGGATCAACGCTGTCAACCTTGATGAGCGACTTCTCTATGGCGATCACGGTCACGTTGACAAGCTCAATCGTGCCACTGTAAGTTTTTTTCGGGCCTTCGACGGTAACGATGTCGCCGGCTTCGATGCCAAGGCTTGAGAAGTTCTTCTCAGCGCCGGTGGCGTCGAGGGTTCCATATACGTAAACCTCATCGGTGCCGTCGCTGACATACATGTTGCCATAGGTGGTGTTGGCTATTCTGGTCACGGTGCCCTTGATGCGATACGTGACTCCGTCCACTCCGGAATTGACTTCCTTGCAGGTTGAGATAGGCAGATCCACCTTCTCGGTCTGCTGGAGAACGTTTATCTCCTGAGTCTTGCCGCTGCATACGAGATGCACGGTAACCTCGTTGGTGGAGGTGGCGGCAGAGGCCTTGAAAGAGACTTCTGTCTCGCCGGCCGCTCCGGAAACCGGAGAAACGCTGAGCCAAGACGGAATCTGATCGATAGTCCAATCATCGGTAGCCGTGACGGTGATGGTCGTAGTACCGCCCGCCGCAGGGATTGCCACATAGGATGACGACACCTGAACCTCGGCGAGATGCCTCTCAAGGCTTTCCTGACAAGCTGTCGCAAGAACGGCCGTTGCCAGAAGCGTAGTGAATATATATTTAATTTTCATATCCTACGATGTTGAATTAGTTGAACATATACTTGATACCCACTGAAGCGTACCAGCACTGGCCGATTGCGTGAAGAGGCACGAATGTCTGAGTATTGGCACCATAAGCCGCAGCGGTGGAGAAGGTTGCATAACCGTCGGCGTCAACGCCCTCATACTTGAGGATACGGCCGCTGCCGAGAGATGAGTTCATATACTTCCTCACCCCCCAGTTGGAGTTGAAGAGGTTGAGCAGGTTCTTGATATCGAAGCTGAGCTGCAGAGTGTTGGTATTGCCGGCCACGTTGACCTTGAAGTCGTGCTTGTAGCTGAAATCAAGCCTGTGAACCCAAGGAGCATAAACGCTGTATGCCTCGGCATACTCGCCCTGATGCTTGCTGAGATAGCTGTCGTTGTGGACATAAGACATGAAGCGGTCACGGTCGTCCTCGCTGACGAAGCGGAACTCGTTGTTGGCAACCTGCTCGTCGGTAGGGATGTAGATGGAGTCGTAGTTGTACCCGTCTCCGTTGATGTCATTGACCATCATATAGGAGTAGTTGTAGCCGTCTCCGCCTCTCCAAGCCTCGTAGATGAAGCTGAAGTGGTTGCCTGACTTGTCATTGTGCGTGAGAGAAGCCACTACACGATCCGGAGTCACGTACTCTGAGTTATGGAGGCCCGGGTCGTTAGGTCCATTGACGGTGGCCATGTAATTGAGCACTGAAGAAGCGTTGGATCCCGGCATACCGGTAAGTTCCTTGGACACCGTGTGGGTGTAGGCCGCCATAAGGCTGAGGCCCTCGACAGGCCGCATGTTGACCGTCAAATTGGCGGAGTAGCCATATCCCTTGCTCGTATTCTCAAGCACGTATGCGTTAGGCATATTGACAGTCTTGCCCGCCGCACTGACGTAAGTGAGCTTGTAGTCCTGATAGATGGCACGGTTGTCAGCACCGTTGAACCTTGCGAAGCCCTCGGTACCCTTGATACTCCAGTCCCTGAGGCACACGCCGTTGATTGTCTTGTTGAAGATGCCTTCAGCGGTAACAGAGAACGGGAAGGAAGTCGGGAACGCATAATCGAACGCGAGAGAGGTCTTCCACACCTGTGGCATCTTGAAGCTAGGATCAACCGCAGAAATCTCGGATGGAGCAGTTCCCTGCTCAGGGGTGATGGTGTCAGGATATCCCATTGCAATGAGCTTGCTCTTCAACTCGTTGCGAGTGAGGACCCCACCGGCGAACTGTGACATGTCGGTCTTCGTGCCTCCGCTGGTGCCAGTGGCATTGAGCTTGGCCTGGTACTGAACCATACCGGAGTTGGTAGGCATGTTGGTGAAGAACACGAGAGGCAGACGTCCTGAGAAGAGACCGCTACCGCCACGAACCTTGAGGCTCTTGTCGCCGAGCACGTCCCAGGTGAAACCTACGCGCGGGGAGAACGTGATGCTGCTGTCAGGCCACTTTCCGGTGTCGATATGCTTGCCATCGTAGTCAAGGTCGTAAATCGCGTTGTTGGTCATAAGGTCCGAGTTGTCGAAGAAGAGTCCGTCGATACGGAGACCATAGGTGAGCTTGAGCCTGTCGGTGGCTGACCAGTCGTCCTGCGCATACACGCCAAGCTTGTTGAAACGGACGCGTGCGGCAGGGTTCTCCTCGCCGTCGTAGCCGTAGGTGAGGCAGACAATCGCCGGAGCTGCTCCGGTCAAGAAATCATCGACAGAATTGTACCTGTAATAACCGGTACCGTTACGCATGTAGGAGTTGTCGGCCATCTGGTATTCGTAGCTGATACCGCCCACGATCTTGTGGTTGCCGTAGTAGTAGGTAAGGTCGTCCTTGATGTTGAAAACATTGTTGTGGACGCCATTGTTCCAGGTGAAGAGCTCGTATCCGAGGGCCATGTAGGTGTTGGACGTCAGGGCTCATCTTGCCACCGTCCATGATGTCGATGAACGGGAAATCCGAAGAGTTCGTGCCGCGGATGTCGTCCAGCTGGGAATATGTCATGAGGAACTGGTTGGAGAGCTTGTCGCTCAGACGGCTGTTGAGGTCGAGGGACCAGGTATTCACCAGATTGTCAATGGAATACATCGAGTTGGCGAAAGACATCGCATAGAGGGAGGTACGTCCGTAAGCGGAGCGGGAGCCGCCGTCCATTGAAGATGAGTTCGGAGAATTCCATACCTTGTTGAGGGTATAGTTGTAGCGCAGGGCAAGGTGATGCTTGTCGGAGATGTTCCAGTCAACGCGCGCAAGGAGCTTGCGGTTGCTCTCGTCGGCAGGGAAATCGGCATATGAACCGGTATCGTATCCGTACTTCTCCTTCACGAAATCGGAAACCTTCTGAAGGTCGGACAGGCTGGTGCGGGAGAGATAGGCGTTGGCATTGCCGATTCCGTTCTCCGACCCTCTCCAGTAATTCGCCACGTTAGGAGTCTTCTGTGACTCGAAATTGACGAAGAAGAAGAGCTTGTTCTTGACGATAGGGCCGCCGAGGGTGAATCCGTAGGTAGTGTTGCGGTCGGTGTCGCGGGCTCCGGACACGCTCTCGCCGTCAACGGTGTCGCCGCGCATGTTCTCGTTGCGGTAATACGTATAGGCAGTACCTTTGAAGGTGTTGGTACCTGACTTGGTGATGGCGTTCACGCCACCGCCGATAAAGTTGGTCTGGCGCACGTCATAAGGAGAAATCACGACCTGCACCTCCTCGATTGCATCGATGGAGATCGGGGTGCCGCCGCCAGGAAGATCTTCGGAAAGACCGAAGTTGTTGTTGAAGTTGCCCGTACGTCCGTCAGCTCCGGCAAAAGACATTCCGTTGCCTCCATAAGGAGAGAGGCGGGTCACGTCGGTGATGCTTCTGTTGACGGTAGGGAGGGCCGTAATCTGGGCGTTGTTGATGTTGGTGGCCGCACCGGTCTTCTCGACGGCGAACTTGGTAGCTGCGGTAGAAACCACAACCGCTTCCGTAAGCATCTCCTTGTCATCGTTCAGAGTGGCGTCGAGCTGGTAGCTCTCGGCGAGCTGAAGGGTGACGTCGGTGAAAGCGATGGTCTGGTATCCCAGACAGCTGACTTCCACTGTGTAAGGACCGCCGGCACGCATACCGTTGATGAAATAGCGACCTTCAGCATTCACAATGGAATGATACTGTGTGCCTGAAGGCGTGTGGACAGCGACCACGGCCGCGCCCGGCAGAGCCTCTCCCGTGGAATCGGTAACCTTACCGTTCAGGGAGGACGTTGTTACCTGTGCAGAAGCAGAGATAACGAAAAGCATTGCCGCAAAAGACAGCAAAAGGCTTTTGATTGTTTGTTTCATACCGTTTTATAA
>CAVGYS010000132.1:0-4324 GCA_963633505.1 Oscillibacter sp. MSJ-31 | reverse complement strand
GCAACGTTCCTTTTGAGATTACGGCTTCCACCCCGGACACCAAGACGGCAAATGACGGTTTCAACACCACATGGGTCACAGATGACGCACTCAACGTGTTCCACGCCGAAGCAGGAAGCACTTCCTACGGCACGAACGACAAGTTCACTTTCACTGCGGACAACACCTTCAGCGGCACTCTCACCGAGGCTCTCGAGTCAGGAAAGAGCTATGACTGGTACGCACTGTATCCATACAACTTATATGTAAAGACCCCGGCGGCGACCAGCGGTGGATACACCTATATCGGTGACTCCAGAGGAGTGACCCAGAATGGCAACAGCAGCACCGCACATCTCATAGGATCTCCGTGTCCGCTATACGGAGTCTCAAAGAGTGTCAGCGCGGGCGAAAAGGTTTCTCTGACGATGCATCACCTGACATCCGTAGTGAAAATCGGCGTGACCAATACCAATTCGACACCTCTCAAGGTCAGCTCCATCTCCTTCACGGCACCTGAGGCCATCGTCGGAACTTTCTACATCAATTTCGCAGATCCGTCCAATATCAGTTATATTTCATCCGGCGCGTCATATGTGTCCTCGATTGCAGCTCTCACCGTCAAAAACGTAGCGGAGATAGCACAGAACGCGACAGCATATTTCTATATCCCTATCAAGCCGTTCAAGGCAGCATCAGGCTCCACTCTCAAGATATCCGTCAACGGTTACGAGAAGCCTCTCACCCTGTCTGCCGACAAGGAATTCAAGGCCGGATATTTCGAGGCGGTGACGTTCAACTATGACAAGGCTCCTGTCTCCGGGACGACGGTCTCACTGAACATTGGCGATTATATTACGACAAATAGCGTACAGAATCAAGCGCAAATATCCTCAATAGCTTTGGACAATGTCATTACCGCATCTGCTTCCACGTCCGGCAATAATGGGAAGATGTATACAAGCGGCAAAGATTGGCGTTTCTACCAAAACGACTCCGGCACATTGACAATAACGGCGGCGGAGGGACATTCTCTGAAAGTTGCCAACATAGTATTCTCGCCAGCCGATAACGGCACATTGATCTTCGGGGAGACAACCGTAAAATCCGGGACGGATATCACATTGAGCGGGAACTCCGCCGTGTTCAGTGTCGGCAGTAGTGGCACAAAGACAAACGGTAAGATAAAAATAACGTCCATCTCCGTCACTTACGAATGAACTTCCTCCGGCGGTTCCGGCGGTGGCGGGACCACGGATGGAGAGCCGGCGGTTCCGGCCCCTTGGCTGGAACTTCCGGGCGCAACCGAGGGTTCACGGTACATCACCGAGACTCTTCGTGCAGACGGCGTACGCAACTACACTCACTTCTACGATACGGAGATGTTCACCTCCTTATGGACCGCGTATCCCATATATTCCGCGGCGACGGGAAGTCTGAGCAGACCGGATTGGAAGATGAACCCCAATATTGACGAGAAGTATCAGATCAATATCTGGGACGGCAGCTACAACGCCGGCGGTGACTACTCCCGCGGACACCTGATTCCGAATGCCTCGAGAAACGGCATCAAGGAGATGCAGAAGCAGGCTTTTTATGCCACCAACTCCGTTCCGCAAATCCAGAACACTTTCAACGGAAGCATCTGGGGAAGCCTCGAGAACGCCCTCCGGGGGCTGGTGAGTGTCCCCACCGACACGGTGTATGTCGTGACGGGGGTCGCTTTCCGCAAGACCGGAGGCTCCGAGGCGGTGAAGTGCATTCAGCCCGCGCACGACAGCAAGCAGTGTCCGGTGCCCAACTACTTCTACAAAGTGGCCCTGAAGGTGAAGCGCGGCGAGTCCGGTGTCACGGACGCGAGCGCCGTGGGAATCTGGATGGAACACCGCGGGTACGATAGCTCCGAAGAATACTCCGACTTCGCGGTCAGTGTGGATCAGATAGAGCAGTGGACCGGGCTGGATTTCTTCGTGAACCTTTCCGAAGAGCTTCAGACTAAGGCCGAGACGAACTCCAACTGGACCACGTTCAAGAACTTCTAAAGGAATTCCAGATACGTGGCGATGGTGGCGGTGAGGGCGGCGGTCTCGGTCCTGAGGCGGCTTTCTCCGAGGTGTACCGGGATCCAAGCGTTTTCCAGAGAGAGTGCCACTTCTTCCTGCGAGAAATCTCCCTCCGGGCCAATCAGTATGCAGATGTCCCGTTGGGCCTCGGCTCGCTGACGCAGCACGTCCTTGATCGACAGGCGCTTGTCCCGGTCAAGGGTTTCGTCGCAATAGGCAATCATCTTCACCGCTCCGTCCGGAGAGCAACTGATGAAGTCCGAGATGCTTTGCAGGGGGAGTATTTGCGGGACTTTCCCCTTGAGAGACTGCTTGGCGGCGGACAGGGCGATTCTTTCCAGACGCTCGGGCTTGATGACTCTGCGCTCGGAATGATCTCCAATCACCGGCACGATCTCATCGACTCCCATCTCCGTGGCTTTCTCCACGAACCACTCGTACCGGTCGATGTTTTTGGTGGGGCATACCGCCATCGTAAGATTGTAGGGATGAGCCCCGAAGTTTTCCGTGGTCTCGAGGATCTCGGCTTCTGCTCCTTTCGCATCGGCTTGCGTGAGACGGCAAAGGTACAGCGTGCCGTCCCCGTCGATGATCCGTATCTCGTCACCGATGCGGTGCCGCAGCACCCGGACGCAGTGCGCGGACTCTTCCCCGTCGAGACGCAGGGTGCCGCAGGAGATGTCTTTGGAAAAGAAGAGTTCCATATTATTGCTTGAACAGGGCTTTCACAAGGGATGGGACGTCGGCCACCTTGATGACTTTTATGTTTGGAGGGGTGTTTTCCACGTTCGAATATGACGAGAGGAAAAATTTGCCGAATCCGAGCCTTGCCGCTTCGCCGACTCTCCTGTCGCACTGTGATACGGGGCGGATTTCTCCGCTCAGTCCCACTTCGCCGGCGAAGCAGACGTCTGATGCTATGGCGAAGTCGAAGTTGGATGAGAGTACGGCGGCTATCACCGCGAGGTCGCAGGCAGGGTCGCTGACCTTCAGTCCGCCGGCCATGTTGAGAAACACGTCCTTGGCGCTCAGTCGGAAGCCCGCCCTCTTCTCGAGCACTGCGAGCAGCATGTTGAGACGCCTCGTGTCGAAGCCGGTCGCGGAACGCTGGGCCGTACCATATACGGCGGAGCTCACAAGGGCCTGCACCTCAAAGAGAAGCGGCCTTGTCCCGTCAAGCGAGGCTGCGATGGCCGCCCCGCTCAATCCCTGTTCGTGCATCGGAATGAGAAGTTCGGAGGGGTTGCACACTTCCCTGAGCCCGGTCCCGGTCATCTCGAACACCGCCAGTTCCGAAGTTGATCCGAAACGGTTCTTGATGCTTCGCAGGATGCGGTAGGACCCCCTGTTGTCCCCCTCGAACTGGAAGACCACGTCCACGATGTGCTCGAGGATCTTCGGCCCGGCGATGTAGCCGTCCTTGGTGATATGCCCGATGAGAATCACCGGCACTCCGCTCTCCTTGGCGAAGCGCAGCAGGGCCGAGGCCACTTCCTTTATCTGGCTTACCGAACCGGGGGTGGATTCCACCGAATCGGAGAACATCGTCTGCACGGAGTCCACGATCATCAGGTCCGGACGGATGCTTTCGGCTTCGGCTATTATGTCCTCCACCCTCGTCTCGCAGAAAATGAGGCAGTCCGAATCCTCTCCTCCGAGCCTTTCGGCTCTCATCTTCACCTGCTTGGCACTCTCTTCCCCGGTTACGTACAGCGTCTTGAGGCCCTTGCAGTGCAGCGGTATCTGAAGGCTGAGCGTGGATTTGCCTATCCCCGGTTCGCCTCCTATCAGCACCAGGGAACCCGGAACGATTCCTCCTCCCAGAAGCCTGTCCACCTCTCCCGTCCCGAGGGAGAGCCGGGCTTCTTCTGAATAGTCTATCTCTTTGAGACTCTGCGGTTTTCTCCCTCCGCTCGCTGAGCCTTTACCTATAGGGGACGAGGAAGGGCGGCGCGTCTCCTGCGGGGCCTCCACCATCGTGTTCCACTCTCCGCACGCAGGGCAGCGCCCCATCCATTTGGGGCTTTCATTGCCGCAGGCCGTGCAGTACCAAGCTGTTTTCGTTTTTGCCATCAGTCCGCAAATATATCGAAGAAAATGATTTTGTACTAATCTGCCGGCATTACTTTTTGACTTTGCTTCAAAGTTATTTTGTGAAATAATTTTGCAATTAAACAAAACTATTGTACATTTGCAGTCCCTAAAGCGTTCCGCGCGTTTGGGGACAATCATTGAGATATGGTGTAATGGTAGCACTACAGATTCTGGCTCTGTCAGTGAGG
>CAVGYS010000131.1:0-4329 GCA_963633505.1 Oscillibacter sp. MSJ-31 | reverse complement strand
GTGCCGGAGTGACCCTGATACTGGCCACCGACTTCCTCTTCAACGACGTGCTTCAGGACCACCAGCGGAAGCGCATCGAGGTGCTGCTGGGGATGAAGGAAGACCCTTCCGGAGTGGGGTACAACGTCCGGCAGTCGATGATTGCCATAGGCTCCGGCGGTTTGACCGGCAAGGGCTTCCTCAACGGCACGCAGACAAGCTACGGCTTCGTGCCCGAACAGACGACGGACTTCATCTTCTGCACGATAGGCGAAGAGTTCGGCTTCCTGGGATGTCTGGGACTTATCCTTCTCTACGTCTTCCTGATTTACCGCCTGGTTACGGACGCGGAGCAGAGCCGCGACAAATTCACGAGAATCTACGGCTACTGCGTCGCGAACTGCCTCTTTATGCACCTTTTCATCAACGTCGGGATGACAATAGGACTAATGCCCGTAATCGGCATCCCGCTGCCCATGCTGAGCTACGGCGGATCATCGATGCTGTCCTTCTCGATGATGATTTTCATTTTCCTCGCCCTCGACAGGAACGAGAAGAGATATTTTTAGTTTTTTCGTATCTTTGCCGCTCCATCCGAACAAGTTGCCTTGGTGGTGGAATGGTAGACACGAGGGACTTAAAATCCCTTGGACAGCAATGTCCGTGTGAGTTCGAGTCTCATCCGAGGCACTACTCTGCCGCTTCGAATCCGAAGTAGCTTCCCTTGCGCTGATACGGGATTCCCGTCTTCATCCAGGCCGGTTCCGGAGCCCCCTGAAGATAGTAGTCGAAGAACTGCTGGAGCCTGCGTGACAGGTCCTTGCAGTTGCGCCGCTCCTTGAGGTTGTGAGCCTCGTTGTTGTATTCCAGCAGCCACGCCGGCTTGCCCAGTCGCCGCAGGGACATGAAGAACTCGATTCCCTGATACCAAGGCACTGCGCCGTCGGCATCGTTGTGCATGATCAGCACCGGAGTCTTGACCTTCGGGGCGAAGAACACCGGAGAGTTCTCGATATAGAGATCAAGCCCGCCTTCTTCCCAAAGCGTCTTCCCGATACGGCTCTGGCCGTGCTCATACTGGCCGATACGGCTGTTGCCGGATTCCCAACGGATTCCTCCGTATGCGCTCGTCATATTGCCGACAGGAGCTCCGGCTCCGGCGGCGGCGAACATATCGGTGCGGGTGACAAGATACGCCGTCTGGTATCCTCCCCAGCTCTGGCCCTGAATGGCCATCTTGGAACGGTCGATGAAGGCGAACTGCGAGCACATGGCCTCGGCTCCGGAGCAGATGCAGTTGTAGGCGCTCTCCCCCGGATGTCCGTCCTTATAGACGATATCCGGGACGAACACCACGTAGCCCCGGCTCACGTAGAACGGGATGTTGATGATGGAACGGCTCGGCGCCGGCTGGATGTAGTTGTAGAGAGTCTCGGAGTTCTTCTCGTAGAAGTATATCATCATCGGATATTTCTTCAGGCTGTCGAGATTGTCCGGAGTATAGAGCAGGCCCTTGAGCGGAGTCCCGTCGTAGGCATCCCAATGAACCATCTGCACATCGCCCCAGAGGTAGTCGTCCTGTTGAGGATTGAGATTCGAAAGCCGGGTCTCGGTCGCCCAATTGTCCTTCGTAACAAAAATGTTTGTAGGGTTACGGAAGTTCCCCTTGAGATATACAATAATGTTAGCATCCTTCGCCTTAAGCTCGGAATGGAAAGCCCATTTGTCCGTAAAGCATTCAGACACAGAGGAAGAGGCGAGGTTTGCAACGGCGTACCCGTTTTCGGAGTTGTCTTCATCGAAGACGGAGAGATAGAGTTTGCCCTTCTTCGGGAAGTTCCTGAGATTCTGGTAGAGGTACGGGTCGTTGCCGCGCCCCAAATCAAGAATGCTGAAGCGCACCCCTGCGTTGCGGCCCATGCCGGAAGTGAGATTCACGGCCTTTTTGCCGTCCGGAGTGAACTTCCAGATGTCGTAGCGGTCCCCTATCATCAGCTCTTCATCCTCTCCTATCCAGCGAGGGCTGCCGTAAGGGACGTAGCAGCCGAGAGGATGGTCGTCATCTTCGTCATAGAACGCCGTGCCGGTCTGAGCCGTGAGATTGACCATCTGACCGTCGGAAAGGTTCCAGCAGTACCAGTTGCCGTCCTGCGGATTGAACCAGGAGACATATTTGCCGTACGGCGACACGATTGCGAAGCCCTCCAGCCCTTCTTTCAAGACTCTGCGGCTGCCATCGTTCAGATTCACGAGCGAGAAGTCTGACTTGGAATTGACGGCCCACAGCGATTCCAGCATATACGGATCGGAATTCCGCGATATGGCGAAGTCCCCCTCGGCGCCGTTTGCGAAATTGATTTTGTCGTTGGCGTTGGACGAGAGCACGAGCAGCTGAGACGGAGAAGAGAGGTTGACCACGGCAGTCCTTGTCTCCTTGTGTGCGGAGGCCTTGTCCATTGGAGGAAGATAGTAGCTGTCCCAATTCCAGATGTCCAGTCCGGCCGTCTCGAATGAGACCAGAGTGGTGTCCTTCGGAGGATAATATTTCGTGACGTCCAGCACCAGACGCGACGAGGCGTTGGAAAAACGCGGGCGCGCCGTCTTCGAAATTACCCACCCCTCCGGGAGCGCGGCACAGTCGGCGGACAGCGTCTCCACTGCCGAGAACTCCCTGACTGCCGGGGAACGCCCGGTGGCTTTCTTGAGAATCTTCTCCTCTCCGAGCCACAGAGAGTATCGCGGAGTTCCGTCAAGTTTTTCCTCCTGATCGGAAGAGAGGAAGACCAGCTTGTCCCCCTTCTCGTTGAAAGAGAGTCCGCTGTAGGACTTGTGCCCTTCGGCAAGTTCCCTCACCGTACCGGCGGCAAGGTCATAGATGACCACGGAACTCTTTGAAAGAGAATCCTTCTTTTCCTTGCCGGTCACGACCGCCAGCTTGTCTCCGGATTTGGAAAGTTCGAAGGAGACGATGTTCTTGAGAGTGTCAATCTCACCGCTTCCCGTGTTGAAGACGAGCAGGGACTTGCTATCCTTACTGTCCTTGACATCCTGGGACACAAAGACGTACGGGGCGGCGTCGAAACCGAGCTTGGCGGAAGATGCGTCCGGGATGCGCGTCAGCTCAAATGTCTTGAGATTGATGCAGGCTATCGTATCCTTCGGCATCTCGTCCTTTTTCTTCTTATCTATTTTCGCCTGACGGGTGGCGGCGAACGGAGCCTTGATGCAGCACACTCCGAAATCCGCCGCCTCGCTCATGCTGAAATCCGACCCCCTCTCGATGATGAGCTCCTTCCCGGTCTCAAGATTCCGCAGAGTCAGGTAAGAGTCCCCTTCCTGCGGAGACACCTGCCAGACGAGAATCCTGCCGTCATTGGACAAATTCATGGATGAAACCCTCTGCCAAGAATCATAGGCGTCGTGGTCAAGAGACCTGCGGGTGCGGACGGACTCCGCCAGCACCGGGAGTGTCAGCGCGAAGACAAGCGCAAAGGATAAGATTCGTTTCATATATCTGAAAGCTTAAACGGGTTGTACGAAATATCGACGTCATAGACGTCCGTCCCCTCCCTGCGTTTGAGAGTCTTCACAACGCTGAAAGTCAGAGGAAGTACAAGAATCTCGAAAAGCACCTTGACGCACACCTCCATCGTCCCGAGGCTCAGGATGTTAGCCGGAGTCATCATCCCCCAATAGGCTATTGGGAAGAAGACACAGGAATCGACCACCTCTCCCCCGACCGAGGAGACAATGGCCCGAAAGCCAAAGTGCCTACCAGAAGAGAGAACCTTCATCCTACTCATTATGAACGCATTGAAAGTGGATCCGCAGATGAACGCCAGCAGCGAGGCCACCGTAGTGCGGGGAACCAGCATAAAGAGGGAATTGAACTTCTCGGCCACCTCCCGGCTCTCATTGTCAATCGGGGAGGGCAAAACGCAGACGAGCGCCGACATCAGCGCCACGAATGCGCTCATAGCGAAGGCAATCCAAATGACAAGACGGGATCTGCGATAACCATAAACCTCCGTCAGACAGTCATTCAGCACATAAGTAACGGGGAAAAGCAACACCGGAGCGGAGAGCTGCACGGGGAGATTCCCCACCTGCCACACTCTCGGCACGAAAAAATTGGAAGTGATGAGGCAAACCGCAAACAGTATTGCCATCACCAGAAATCTGGCACTGAAATTTTTTGACATTTTCAGAACACTGGGCCCGCCCCGTCAACGGGCGGCACCCTATAAAAATCATACCTCCGGAGCTGAGTCGAACTCTTCGAGGAAGCGCATGTCGTTCTCGAAGTAATGACGGAGGTCGTTGACCCTCCACTTGAGCATCGCAATACGC
>CAVGYS010000130.1:2292-4406 GCA_963633505.1 Oscillibacter sp. MSJ-31 | reverse complement strand
TTGCCACGCAGCCCTATAGCATACAAACAGCAATATCCGACTTCCCATTCCGTGAGCCCCTTACTTTCAAGATAGCGGATAAAAGAGGGATGACTGGCAATAAAACTAAGACGGTTCAACTCCAAGAACTCCTCACTATTGAGAATCATTCGTTCCATCTCACGGAACGCTTTGTTGTCCAATTCATTATTGTCTGAAATTCCTGCGGCCAAAATATGGTCAAAGAGAGCAAGTTTGGTTTTTAAGGCGGCACGCGCCTCCTCATTTGTCATTCTTTCGCCTTCCTTCAATTTAGCAAAAAGAGCATCCCTTTCTGTTAAAATCCGATCATACAACATCAGAAGTCTGTCACGCTCCAACAAACTGCTCCTATACCGCAACGTCACGACACAAATCACCAGAGATGCAACAAGCAGCATGCTTATGCCGGCAAAAACGGCTTTATTCTTCTCTTCTCTTTCCTCAAGACGGTCCTTTTCCAATTCAAAGCGTTCTGCAACAAATTGAGCATCAGTCCTATATGAAGCGAGTCGGGCGGAGTCAGCTGCGTGAACATATTTTTCGTAACATTCAAAAGCCCCCGCATAATTCCCGGACATACTTAAAATCCTCGAATTGACCGCCGCGTATCTTTCTTTATCGAAAGTCTTCGCGTAGCAGACATATTGTTCCAACGCATATTCCGCATATTCAAGCTTGCCGATGTTGCAGAAAGCATTTGCCACAGACAACCAATCAACCGAAGCCGGGCGTATATTATGCAAATATCTGTAAACAATCGACTCCACCTCATCCACCGGCTTCTTGAACGACACGTAATAGACAAGAAGAGAAGACCAATAATTTTTGTTTTGCAAGAAAACTGATGAATCAGAGAATTCAATCAAATCAAGATATCGTGCAGCGCCGGCAGCATCCCCCAATAGCGTGTACTCGTTGACAATCCGACTGAGAATATTGACACGGCTACGCTCCTTCCCCGTTTGGGAGAACAAAGAACAGGCCCTGACATTGGCATCTATCGCTTTCTCAAAGTCATATAACTTCTCGTATATGAGGGCTTCAGCCGAATACAACCTGGCAGCGGTAAGCTTGTCACACGATTTTTCCGCATCATCCTCCACCCTGACGAAGCAATCCATTGCCAATCCAAGATTGCCCCTATTCTGGTAAATGCGCCCCTGATAGTATCCGGTACGCAACTTCTCCGTAGCCGACCCTCTTTGAGAATAATAATCCAGGGCCGGCCGGATGACGTCAAAATCGGTTTTGTCGATATACGTCTTATCCAACGCCATGCTCTTAAGCAGGGAATAGCGGGCTTTGAGCGGGGTTGAGCGCAAGCAGGAACTATCAATCGCAGAAAGCTGCCGCATAGCCTCCTCCGGATTATCCTCCATCACGGATTCCACGATGTCCAAACTCTCCCGTAAAGAGGAGTCCACTCCACAGGCGACAAGCAGAAGAATCGCTGCGGCAAAAAGAAGCAGACGTCTCATCTTATCTTACTCTCTGACATAGTGCGGCATGTCTGCGGGGGTGATGAGCGAAATCTCGCAGAGGCCGCCGACGGCGCCGGAGGAATCAGTCCATGCACTCTGGAAAATCAGCTTATGGACTCCGCGCTTCTCTATCGTATAGCAATTGCTGCCGCCGCTTTCAAGCAGGCCGCGGATAATCGCCTGCGAGCGCTCCGAATGGCAGTCGAAAAGATTGCGTCCGATGATATTGCCGTGACGGCTGTATTGACGCACCGCCTTGTCGTTCATATAGATGATAATGCCGTCCTTGTCGCAGACGGTGATGGAGCAGTCCAGCCCCCAAGCCCAGTCAGGCACCATATTCAGTTTGATCATTGTTTTCTCGCTCCTCTTTTTCTATTGGCGTTTTTTGATTGTTTCCATCTCTTGAAGCGTACTGTATTTCGGCTCTCTGAAGAGCAGCTCCAGATCTTCGGTATATCCCAACGACATCGCAATCTTCGTGAAAGATTCAAAAGAGACCTTGAAATCAGTCTCGAAACGGGCGATACTCGCCTTTGGGACACCGGACAACGACTGCAAGGCCTCCCTTGTCAGCCCCCTCTCGAGCCTTCGTCTCTTGAGTCTCTCCGC
>CAVGYS010000130.1:0-2282 GCA_963633505.1 Oscillibacter sp. MSJ-31 | reverse complement strand
TATCAAACATAACGCTTACTATATTAATCCTTATCGCAGGGAAATAAAGATAAGAATTAATATTTGAATTCTAAAACACACAAAAGAGGCTGACCTTTTCGGCCAGCCTCCAAAGCATTATTCCGGGAAAGAGAGACTAGAGCGTCCTCTTGATTTCCACAATCTGGAAAGCCTCGATGACATCGCCCTCCTTGATGTCGTTGTAGCCTGCGATGGCCATACCGCATTCCTTGCCGGCGATGACTTCCTTGACGGCATCCTTGCCGACCTGCAGGGAGCTCAGCTCTCCGGAATAGATGACTATGCCGTCGCGAATAAGACGCACCTTGGCTTTCTGCACCATCTTGCCGTCACGGACAATACAGCCGGCGATGGTTCCCACCTTGCTGATGCGGAAAGTCTGCTTGACCTCGGCGGTGGCGATGACCTCCTCCTTCTTCTCCGGCTCAAGCATACCCTCGATACTGTCCTTGACCTCATTGATACAGTCATAGATCACGGAGTAGAGTCGGATTTCGATACCTTCCCGTTCGGCGACCCTGCGCGCCTCGACGGTAGGACGAACCTGGAAGCCCATGATTACGGCATCCGAAGCCTCGGCGAGAAGCACGTCGGACTCGGAAATGCCTCCGACAGCCTTGTGAATCACGTTCACCTTGACCTCTTCGGTAGAGAGCTTGATGAGAGAATCGGAGAGAGCCTCCACGGAACCGTCCACGTCACCCTTGACGATGATGTTGAGTTCCTTGAAGTTGCCGATGGCGATACGGCGGCCTATCTCCTCAAGAGTCATATGTTTCTGGGTCTTGATTCCCTGGATGCGGAGGAGCTGTTCACGCTTGTTGGCGATGTTTTTGGCCTCCTTCTCGTCGGCCATCACGTTGAACTTCTCTCCTGCGGCAGGCGCCCCGTTGAGTCCGAGCACGGACAGCGGGGTCGAAGGTCCGGCTTCCATGACCTTCTGGCCGCGTTCGTTGAACATCGACTTGATTCTGCCATAGAAGCTTCCGCACAGCATCACGTCGCCCTGACGGAGAGTCCCCTCCTGCACAAGCACGGTGGCGAGGTATCCGCGTCCCTTGTCGAGAGATGACTCGATGACCGCGCCGAGGGCAAGTTTGTCCGGATTGGCCTTCAGCTCGAGAAGATCGGTCTCAAGAAGCACCTTCTCAAGAAGTTTGTCCACGTTGAGTCCGCTCTTGGCGGAAATCTCCTGACACTGATACTTTCCGCCCCAGTCCTCCACGAGAATGTTCATCTCGGCGAGCTGACGGCGAATCTTCTCAGGGTCGGCTCCCGGCTTGTCTATCTTGTTGATGGCGAAGACCATCGGCACGTTGGCAGCCTGGGCGTGGTTGATCGCCTCGACCGTCTGCGGCATCACGGCGTCGTCGGCGGCGACGATGATGATGGCAAGATCCGTGAGCTGGGCTCCGCGTGCGCGCATCGCCGTGAAAGCCTCATGTCCCGGAGTATCCAGGAAAGTGATGCGGCGGCCGTCCGGCAGCTCCACGTTGTAGGCACCGATGTGCTGGGTGATTCCGCCGGCCTCTCCGGCAATCACGTTGGACTTGCGGATATAGTCGAGCAGCGAAGTCTTGCCGTGATCGACATGTCCCATCACGGTGATGATAGGCGGACGCGGCTTGAGGTCCTCGGGACGATCCACCTGCTCGGTCTGGTTGATTTCTTCGGTGATGTCCGCAGTGACGAACTCCACCTTGTAGCCAAACTCCTCGGCCACGAGCACGAGGGTCTCGGCATCGAGCCTCTGGTTGATGGACACCATGAGTCCGAGGCTCATGCAGGCGCCAATGACCTTGACCACAGGGGTGTTGTTCATAAGGGTCGCAAGGTCATTGACGGTCACGAATTCGGTGACCTTCAACACCTTCTGCCCAGCCACCGCCTCTGCAATCTCATCCTGGGTGCGCTGCGCCGCAGCCTCCCTCTTCTCCTTGCGGTACTTGGCTCCGAAGTTGTTCTTCTTGCCCTCGTTCATCTTGGCATAGGTCTCCTTGACCTGCTTCTGAATCTCCTTCTGAAGCTCCTCCTGCTCGCTCTCGGACAGGGCCGGCTTGAAACGGTCACGGTCGCGCCTGCGGCCCTTGCCTCCCTGATTCTGCTGCTGGTTCTGCTGTCCGCCCTGACGACGGCCCTTATTGTTGTTGTCCTTTTTCGGAGATTTCTCTATGTTCTCCCCGACCTTGGCCACGTCCACCTTCCTGGTGCCCTTGCTTATGCGCTCACGCTTCTTGGCCGGCTTGCGGTCAAACTGGCTG
>CAVGYS010000129.1:731-4410 GCA_963633505.1 Oscillibacter sp. MSJ-31 | reverse complement strand
GAGCATTTCGCAGAGATTGAGGAATTCGTGCGTCCCGAAACTGTTGTCCTCGAGGGTCCCGCCCCAGTTGTTGTTGGAGATGTAGGCCCTCTTCTCCTGAGGACCGATGCCGTCCATCCAGTGATAGTCGTCGGCGAAGCACCCGCCCGGCCAGCGCATCACCGGCACCTTCAGGGCCTTGAGAGCTTCGAAGACGTCCTTGCGGTAGCCCTCGACGTTAGGTACGTCGGAATCTTTTCCGACCCAGAGTCCGCCATAGATGCAGCGGCCCAGATGCTCGGAGAACTGTCCGTAGATTTCCGCCGGGATCGTCACTCCGGTGCCCGCGTCATGGATTCTGACAGTTGCGTCCTGGGCGTTCAAGCCCACGGAGCCCAGCAGGCAGAGGCCCGCCAACAAAGAAGAATTCAATCTGTTCATCTGATCTGTGTTATTAGTTTGTGATAAAATGTCGCGTCAAACTCCACAAATCTACGAAAAAATCAGTAATTTCGCGCTCCATGGCCAAGGCGACAGTCAACATCGTTTCGCAGAGCGAACAACTCCTGAGGGAGCTGCGCGGCGGAATATTCAAGAGCGTCTATCTTCTGATGGGCGACGAGCCGTATTACCCGGAGCTTGTCTGCCGCGAGATTCAGGAACGCTGCATCGACCGGGACGACAAGGATTTCAACGAGACCGTATGCTTCGGAGCGGACGTCAACGCCGCGCAGATCACGGCGATAGCGAGGCAATATCCGATGATGGCCGAAAGGAGGCTCGTCATCGTGAAAGAGGCCCAGATGATGCCGGACCTCGAACAGATGGCCACGTACTGCAACTCCCCTCTTGACTCCACGGTGCTCGTACTGCTGATGCGGAAAGCCTCCGCCGACAAGCGCAAGGCCCTCTACAAGTCAGTCCAGAAGAACGGCATAGTCCTGGACTCCCCCGCGATACGAGACTACGAAGTCGCATCCTGGATCTCGGCGTACTACAGGGGCAGGGGTCTGAACATTTCCCCCCAGGCGGCGGCCATGCTCGGCGAATATGCCGGGACGGACCTGTCGAAGATAGTCCTTGAAACGGACAAACTCCTGAAAAACCTCCCCGAAGGGACGAAGGACGTCAGCGCGGAGGACATAGAGCGCAACGTCGGCGTCTCCAGGCAGTTCAGCATATTCGAACTCACCAAGGCCCTTTCGTTCAAGGATGCTCCGAAGGCGCTGCGCATCGGCAGGGTCATCGCCTCCGACGCCAAGTTCTACCTTCCCCCGGCCATCAGCGCAATCTTCACGAACTTCAGCCGCATCATCAGATACGAGGCCCTTATGCAGCGCAACCCGCGTCCCTCTCCGGAAGAGAAGGCCACCGCGCTCACGGGGCTGAATCCATATTTCTACAAGGAATACGACGTGGCGGTAAAGAACTATCCCCTCCCGAAGGCTATGGAGGTGATATCGCTGCTGTGCAGATACGACTACCTTGCCAAGGGAGGGGACGGCGGAAACTGCGCACCTGACGAACTGCTCGTCGAGCTGTGCGCCAGGATTGTCAGTGTCTGAGACTATTTCTCGTATTTCTTCTCTTTTGCGCGTGTAAGCTTTTCTTTCATCGCATCCACGCAGCCTGTCACGGCGTTCTCGAAAGTGTCGGCGACTCTCTCGATGATGAGATTGTCCCCAGGAATGCGGATTTGGATTCTCGCTTTCTTGCCTTCCTTGGTGTCTTCAAGCAACACCTCGGCTTCATCCGCCACACCTTCGAAAAACTTTGAGAGGCGTGATACCTTCTTGTCGATGAATGCGGTGAGCTTCTCACCGGCATCGAACTTCAGTGCTTTGAGCTTTATTTCCATAATTTAATCCGTTTTGCCCCACGCGGGGCGGTTATCATCCGTAAATATAGCAAAAAAGCAGGAAACAACATACACTGCCGCTCAATCTTTATCCTTCGCCCTCGGGTGAGCCTTGTCGTAAACGGCGCGCAGACGCTCGATGCCGGTGTGGGTATAGACCTGCGTGGCCGCGAGGGAAGAATGCCCGAGGAGTTCCTTGATGGAATTGAGGTCCGTCCCGCCCTCAAGCAGCTCCGTCGCGATGGTGTGCCGCAGCATATGCGGAGACTTGCGCCCCTCCACGGCGCCGAGCTCCCGCTTGACCGCACGGTCGATGAATACCGGATACAGGCGCTCCCCCTTCCTGGTCTGGAGCAGAGGCGCTTCCGGGCGGAGATCGGCGCGGTCCATATTTTCCAGGGCCCCAAGATACAGGAGGATGTCGTCATAAAGCGTTCCGATGAGGGGCACTTCGCGCATTTTCCCTCCCTTTCCGGTGACGCGCACCACCTTGCGGCCCCTGTCGAGGGAATCCCTATCAAGAGAGACCAGCTCCGCGCGGCGCAGACCCGTGCAGTACAGAAAATTCACGATCAACCGGCCCAGCATGGCATCATAGGAGCCATACTCCGGCACGCCCACGGTGCTGCTGAAATATTTCTCCATCGCATCCCGCCGGAAAAATTCCGGAAGACGCTTCTCCTGACGGGGTTTGCGGAGCAGGCGGACGGGATTGGATTCCATTACGCCCTCCTTCATAAGGAAACGGCAGAAGCCGCTCAATGCGCTCAGATGGAGCGAGACGGTCTTGGCGGACTCCTTGCGGGCATCCATCAGCTGAACCTCGTATGAACGGAGAGTCTGGACATTCAGATAAGAGGCAAGGTCATCTCCCTCCTCGTATCCGCAGAAAGAGAAAAAATCGTCAAGGATCTCGCCATATATCACGCAAGTCCTTTCGGAATAGCGCTTTATGGTCCTAAGATACTCTATGTACCTCTCACGCATCTCCCCCATCCTTCGCGACGAGCCCGAGCTCTGCGGCGCGAAGACGCATATACGCGTCCGCCTCGCTGAAATCGTTGCCTATCACTCCGTCCAGAATGGCCTCCTTGACCATCTCCTTGAGCTTCCCGATCTGCGCGCACGGCGGAATGCCATACACCTGCATCACATGCTCCCCGGTGATAGGATTCTTGAAGTTGCGTATGGCATCCTTCTCCTCCACTTCTACCAGCTTGCGCTTCACAAGTTCGAAATTAGACTTGATTCTCGCCACCTTCGCCTCGTTCTTGGAAGTGATGTCGGCATTGCAGAGCAGCATCAGGTCATCCACGTCGTCCCCCGCATCGAAGAGCAGCCGCCTGACGGCGGAATCGGTCACCCCTTCATCGACGAGAGCTATGGGACGCAGGTGCAGCCGCACCAGTTTGGTGACGTACTTCATCTCATCCATGGACAGGGCCAGCCGGCGAAAAACCGGAGCCACCATCCGCGCCCCGATCACCTCGTGCCCGTGGAAAGTCCAGCCGGCGGCCTTGTCGTAGCGCTTGCTCGTAGGCTTGCCGATGTCGTGCAGAAGTGCGGCCCAGCGCAGCCAGAGTAGATGATCCCGGCCCTCCTGCGGTGCTACGTCCTCGCGGCGGATATTGTCCGTCACGGCGAGGGTATGCGCGAAAATATCCTTGTGCCCCTTCCCGTCTATGGTCTCGACCCCCTTGAGAGCGGAAATCTCGGGGAGAATATGAGAGAGGAGCTCTGCCGAATCGAGAAGATAAAAAGCGAACGACGGACGGTCGGTAAGCAGCATCTTGTTGAGCTCCTCCGCAATCCTCTCGCGCGACAATATGGAGAGCCGGTCTG
>CAVGYS010000129.1:0-721 GCA_963633505.1 Oscillibacter sp. MSJ-31 | reverse complement strand
TGCGCCGCATCGAAGAGATGGACTCCGGCACGATTTCGAACTTCCTCTCCGGAGTCGAAAGCTTGGCTGCGAAGCGGACGGCACGGAGCATCCGCAGCGGGTCGTCGGAATAGGTGGTGTCCGGATCAAGCGGGGTGCGGATAATTCCCGCCGCAAGGTCACGGATGCCGCCGAAGGGATCAATCAGAGCTCCGAAATCCTCCTTCTGCAGGGAGAAAGCCATCGCGTTGATGGTGAAATCCCTGCGTTTCTGATCATCCTCGATGGTGCCGTCCTCCACTATCGGCTTGCGGGATTCGCGCCTGTAAGACTCCCGGCGCGCCCCGACGAACTCGATCTCGTCGCCCTCGAAGTGAAGCATCGCGGTCCCGAAATTCTTGAAATACGAGACTTTCTTGTGCAGACGCTCCCCCACCGCCTGGGCGAAATCGATTCCACTGCCCTCGATCACGACGTCGATATCGTTGCAGGGCCTGCCCAGAAAGCAGTCCCTGACATATCCCCCGATCACGAAGGCCCTCACCTTTCTCTCCGAAGCCACTTCCGAAAGGATACGGAAGATCGGCTTGTCCAAAAATTGCGCTGTTACCGTTGACATATCATCTCTTCGTAGGAGGGGAAATGCTCGCATGGGACGAATACCCCTTCTTCCAACCTGTAAAGATAGGTCAAATTTCCGTTCGTGAGCACCAGGAAGCGCACGCCGAGCACGGAATTGTAT
>CAVGYS010000128.1:2549-4426 GCA_963633505.1 Oscillibacter sp. MSJ-31 | reverse complement strand
CTTCACCACCGATATGATAGAGGCCGGCAAAGGCAACGTGCTCAACATCTCTTCGATGAACGCCATCCGCCCTCTGACGAAGATTCCTGCATATTCCGCGGCCAAGGGTTCGATCAACAACTTCACCCAGTGGTACGCGGTGCACGTGGCGCAGCTTGGCATTCGCTGCAACGCCATCGCTCCTGGCTTCTTCCTCACCGACCAGAACCGCTTCCTGCTCACCGACGAGCAGACCGGCGAGCTCAAGCCGCGTGGCAAGAAGATCATAGCGAATACTCCGACCCACAAATTCGGCGAACCGGAGGATCTCGTGGGAACCATGCTCTACCTTCTCAGCGACATCTCTTCGTTCGTCACCGGCATCGTTGTCCCTGTGGATGGCGGCTACAGCGCCTTCGGAGGGGTTTAGCCTATTTACTAAATTGAAGAGAACAGATGGTCTCATGCTTTTTTTAGCATAAGGCCATCTTTCTTGTATATGTAAGAGCTTTATATTTCTGCCGATGGGCTTACAATGCAAGTTTTTGTTTGTGATTCAAAAATGTTGTACATTTGCCATTGCCTAATCGTCCGGATGTTCTCAACCATTGGGTTCGCAGCATTGCGAGTTTGATTACTTGAACAAGTGGATGATTGAGCTGACATATTGAAAGACGTTACTTAACGTTTATCTTCTAAACTCGAACTTGGCGGTTTAGGTATCAATCAGAAGATGACGCAACGTAAATGTCCACAATGTTGATGACGATTCAGTGGTCACGCCGAGAGGTGGAGAATCCTGTATATCATCTTTGACGTGGGCCTATGCGTTGCTTATTCTGATTGATAGGCACGCCAAGGCCTGAGTTTGGGATAAGCAGGCGGTAGATCTCCCACGTCTTTTTTTGTGGCCGTTCGGGTCGGGTGATCTCCGAGCATAAATAACCAACGTATGAAAAAGTGTTTTACTTTAGTCGCAGCTGTCATGCTTGCGCTATTTGCTGTCGCCTGTAGCAAAAACGCCGTCACTGAAGAGATTGGAGAGACTGAGATTTCTGTAAAATTCCTTCTTGAGACACCTGAGATCAGTACGGCGGCTATCACTAGCGGCAAGAGTGCCAATCAGGTACGCTGTGTCGTCTATTGTGACGGCTCTCTGGTTGAGCGTGACGATGTCACCAAACTTGTCCCTATGAATGATGGCAACGCCACTTATGAAACCAGCCTTGTCATCGGCAAGAGTTACAAAATTGTCTTCTGGGCAGAGGTCAAGGATAATACACATTACAGTTTTGACTACCAGAATGCCGGCATGACAGTCTCTTACGACGGTGCCTGCAATGACGAATCCCGCGATGCTTTCTACAAGGTTGTAGATCTTACTGTAACCGGTGCAATGGAGCCCCGGAGCGTGACTCTAAAGCGTCCGTTCGCCCAACTCAATTATGGACTTAGCGCAGCCGACAAGGCTCTTGTTGATGCTGCCAGCGATATTCGCAGGTCCGCCGTGAAGATTGACGGTGCCGCTTATACCAAGATGAATCTCCTCACAGGGGATGTTGCCGGAGCGCAGTCTGTGACATTCTCGGCTGCTGATCTGCTTACGGAGCCTCTCAACGTCCGACCGGACGGCGCTTCTGCCACGACAGCGTATACATGGCTCGCTATGAATTACATCCTGGTGGATCGGGAGGTTATTCCGAATGCCACTCTGACCCTCTATGATTGGTTCGATGCCGTTGTAGCCATTGTCCCGGTGAGTCAAGTGCCGATTCAGCGCAACTACCGGACCAATATAGTTGGAGACCTTATCTCCGCCCCTGCTTCTCTCAACATCGTGGTTGATCCGTATTTCGTGCTTTCCAGGCTCGAGGTCGCCAGCGCTTCCATGCTTGGTG
>CAVGYS010000128.1:2034-2539 GCA_963633505.1 Oscillibacter sp. MSJ-31 | reverse complement strand
GTACGAGTCGTGGAGAAGGGCTTGCAATAGTTATGTGTTTGGATCGGGGCTTTACTATGCCATCGATATAGCCGGTTCCGACATCGAACGTCATCCGCAAGCCTTCTCCCTTCAACCGCAAAATCATTGGATGGAGTGTCTCTACCATAACGGCGCGTATACTTCCGAATACGAAATCACTAGCTTGAGTGAAAACGCATACAATATACTCTTTGAAGTAGTGGACAAGTCGAACGTCGTGATCGGCGCCATCGAGTCGATGTCCGACTACAACTCTATGATTTCATCCGCCTCGCCGTCTGATCTGGGGCAACTCTATGGCGAGGCCATCTGCGCCAGGGCCGTGGCCTATCGCGAGCTCATTAAGTACTACGGTGACGTGCCTTTCGCAGCCAAGGTTGGTGATGTAGTAGGCGGACTTGCTCCGCGAGACTCCATTTACGACTGCATCATAGCGGATCTTGACAGGGTGATTCCTCTGATGAAGACAGTCAGAGCGGTCGAG
>CAVGYS010000128.1:0-2024 GCA_963633505.1 Oscillibacter sp. MSJ-31 | reverse complement strand
GGAGTGCCTCTACCAGAATGGCACGTACACTTCCGAATACGGCCTCACCACTTATCTTAAGGACAATGCCAGCGGAGCGTACAATATGCTCTTCGACGTGGTGGGCAAGGCGAACGCCGTGATCGGAGCCATCGAGTCGATGTCCGACTACGATGCGATGATTTCGTCCGCCTCTCCGTCCGATCTCGGACAGCTCTATGGCGAGGCCATCTGCGCCAGGGCAGTGGCCTACCGTGAACTTCTCAAGTACCACGGTGACGTGCCTTATTCCGTGCAGGCAGGAGTTGCCGCCAAGGGACTTGCGCCGCGCGATTCCGTCTATGAATGCGTGATTTCCGACCTCGAGAGGGTGATTCCTCTCATGAGACCTGTGGGCGACGTGGCCAAGAACAAGTTCTCCAAGACTTTCGCACAGGGACTCATCGGCCGTCTCTGCCTTGATGCCGGCGGATATCAGACCCGCCGCGCCGACCTCGGAGCTGATTTCTACAAGGGAGGCGACGGCAAGGTTCTCACTTTCGAGACCAAGGGCCAGCCTAACGCCAACGCCGACAACGCCGTCTATGGCCGCCGCAGCGACTGGAAGACTTTCTATGAGAAGGCCGCCAAATACTACAAGGAGGTCATTGCAAATTCCGGCTCCGCCGTATGGCACGACACTGATCCTCGCAAGAACGAGGGGAGCCGGGTTTACAACAACCCTCATCAGTACTTCTTCCAGCAGGTCAACGACCTCGAGTACGCCGACGAGTCCATCTACGAATACGCCATGACCCAGGGTTCCAGCAACGAGCGTCCTTATTCTTCCGGCCGTCCTTCCAACGGCGGTGGAAGTTGGGCTTTCCCTTGCAAGAACTACGGCCAGGCCCGCATCAACCCGGCATACTACTACGGAGTGTTCGACCCTAAGGATATGCGCCGCGACGTGGCCGTCACCGCGACCGGCTCCGACGGCAAGGGGGCTGAGACTCTGATTCCGTTCGTGCCTAATTCCAAGGCTTCCGGAGGCGGACTCTCTCTCAATAAGTTCGACGAGAACCGTATGTCCAAGCCGTATATCGTAAAGCAGCGCCAGTCGGGAATCAATGGCCCGTACATGCGTCTTGCCGAGGTCTATCTGGGATATGCAGAGGTCTGCGCGGCTCTTGGCGATGAATCGACTGCGATTGAATATCTCAAGAAGGTGCGCGAGCGTTCGTTCCCTGCCGGGCAGGCCAACACCGAGGCGTTCATCGCGAAGTGCGGCAGCGTGCTGCGTGCCGTCATCGAGGAGCGCGGCTTCGAGTATGCCGGCGAGGGCGACCGCCGCTGGACTCTCATCCGCTCAGGTTTCCTCCCTGATGCCATCAAGAACATCAAGGACATGACCGCCGCGATGATCGAAGGTCTCAAGTCTAAGGGCAGCTACACTTTCGAGAACGGCAACACCATCTCCGGCGAAGTCTGGGTCAAGACGGTCGATGCCAAGTCCAGGTATGGCTTCCGCCTCACCGCCCAGTGCACCGACGAGTCCGATCCTGTGCTCTTCCCGGGCTGGAGAGGTCAGAACGACGACTGGGATGCCGTGGCGAGTGCCGCAGGCTCAAGCAAGTTCCCGACAGCGGGCGACAAGACCAATCTCGCCATCGAGGGACTTTTCAAGCCGGTTTCCGACGCCACAGCTCTCGAGAAGGACGGCTATGCCAAGAAGGCCTGGGGCTCCGACCTCGTGAAATACGAAAAGGAGTATCTGGACTATCTTTTCTATGACTATGACTACGTAAGCGCGCCTATTTATCTGGTGCCTTTCACCCCTAACATGCTTTCTACAGGAGGATTCACGAACGGCTACGGCTTCAAGCAGCAGTAGTAGTGACTACAATCTTATAGAAGTGCTCGCCGCGGCCGGGTTCTCCGGCTGCGGCTTTTTTATAGTCCGGAGTCCAGAGTTCTTAAAAAGATTTTAAAACTTTTCCTGTCGAATTGTAAAAATTTATACTAAATTTGCCGTTCGAATAATACGAAACATTTTTAATAACTAATAG
>CAVGYS010000127.1:855-4427 GCA_963633505.1 Oscillibacter sp. MSJ-31 | reverse complement strand
GGTCAGCGGACGGCTTTGACGCAAGACGAAGTCTCTGCAATCGCGGATAGCGTCTGGACATTCAGCCAATCCAGACCGGACGGCTTCACGCTGGACATCCGCACGTTCACCGAGCCGAAAACCGGCATCGCGGTCAGCTATGCGGCGACGCAAGGCAGCCACAGCCGTGAGCTGCTCGACAGTGTAGTAAGGCACGCTCTCAGCCACGACGACTACGTGGGAGGCTGGTACAATTATGCGGACAGTCTGTATTATTTCGACAGTACGCGCCTCTTCCCCGAAGATTCCCTTGGAAGCGCGCTCCGTTTCGGAAAGGAGAACGGGCAGCTGGGAGTTTTCATTCTGTCAAGCGCGATGCTGATCCCGATAGATTCCGTTGCCGTGAAACCCGACTCTTCGCTCACCACTCCTTGTAGGGATGGCCTGCGATGAATGAGTTGTAGTATCGGACATCGCCCGTGACTTCCCTTGAGAGCCAGGACGGACGTTCGAAACTCTCATCCTCGGAACTCAGTTCGATTTCGGCTATGACGAGCCCTTCATTGTCGCCGTGGAATTCGTCAACCTCAAAAGTGTGCCTTCCCTTGGGGATGAGATAACGGGTCTTGTCGATGACCCCGGGTTCGCACAGTTTCATCAGCTCTCGGGCCTCGTCGGAAGGAATTTCCTTCTCCCATTCGAAGCGGCTCGCCCCGCTGTCGTTGCCTGCACCCTTGACCGTGAGGTATCCTTTGTCTCCCTTGATTCTGACACGGACCGTCCTCTCCGGCACGGAACAAAGATATCCCTGAATGATTCTCGTAGCTCCCGCGGCCTCGGCCTTGAAGTCGCCGCAGACCAAAAATTTGCGCTCTATTTCCTGTCCCATTCTACAAATATAGAATTTTCCGTATTTTCGCGACATAATAATAGGTGTATATGGACAACAAGTATGAATGGAAGTACTGCTCCCTCGGCGGGGCCATCCGTGTGAACGTAGCTTCCGGCGAGGATATGGCTCATCTTGGGGAGCTTGATCAGAAGCTCTGGACGGTTCTCAGCTGCCCTGTGGATTCCCTTGAGTTCGACAGGCGGACGCTGGATTATATCGATACGGATCATGACGGGACGATCAAAGTTCCCGAAGTGGTGGAGGCTGCCACGTGGCTGACGTCGGTGATCAAGGACAAGGATTTGATCCTCAAAGGGGACAGCGTACTTGACATAGACCAGATAGACCCTTCTTCCGAGACGGGACGGCGTCTGCATGACTCCGCGGTCCGCATCCTTGCGGATCTTGGAAAAGAGGGCCGGATGATAAGCCTGGAGGAGGCATCGGACTGCGAGGCCATATTCTCGGGCACGCGCTTCAACGGTGACGGTCTCATCACGGTCGAAAGTGCCGAGGGCGACTCTCTCAAGGCCGTCATTTCCGACTGCATCGCCGTGGAAGGATCCTCCGTGGACAGGAGCGGGGCTCCGGGAATCGGAGCCGACAGGATAGAGGCTTTCTATGCGGCCTGTACCGAGTATGCCTCATGGATAGATGCCTGCGTGAAGCCGTATGGAGACGATACGCCGGCCGCATTTGCCGCGTATGAGGCGATAAGGGAGAAGGTGTCCGACTTTTTCGAGCGCTGCCGTCTGCTGCGCTACGACAAGGCCGCCGCCGAGAGGGTGTCCGTGAACGTCGATGACATCTCGAAAATAGGGGAGTGCCCGCTCGCACGTCCGGATGAGTCCGGAAGACTTTCCTTTGACAAGATGAATCCTGCATGGCAGGGACGCTTCGACACTTTCCGCTCTCTCGTCCTCAAGGAGGGCAAGACCTCTATGGATGAGGATGAATGGAAAGAAGTGTCGGATAGGTTCGCCCCGTATTCTTCCTGGCTTTCCGCCAAGAAGGGAGACGCGGTGGAGTCTCTCGGGATAGACAGGGTGCGTGAGATACTTCAGGGCGGCGAGAAAGAAGCCCTTCTCGAACTGGTCGCGAAGGACCTTGCTCTCAAAGAAGACTCGGACAACATAGACGAGGTGAAGAAACTGATGCTTCTCTATCGCGACTTCTATCGTCTGCTGAAAAACTACGTGATTTTCACTGACTTCTATGCGAGAATCCCCGGGGTGCGCGCGGTGTTCGAGGCCGGACAGCTCTATGTGGACCAGCGCTGCTGCGACCTGTGCATCAAGGTCTCCGACATGTCCGAGCACGCGGACATGGCCAAGCTCAGCGGGATGTTCCTCATATACTGTGCTTGCAGCTCGAAAAAACTCGGGCGGTCGATGGACATCGTAGCCGTGATGACTGCCGGGGATACTTCTTCCCTGCGCCCTGGCAAGAGGGGCGTTTTCTATGACCGCAACGGTGACGACTATGATGCCGTCATCACGAAGGTGGTTGACAATCCTGTGAGCATCCGTCAGGCGTTCTGGGCTCCTTACCGCACGTTTTGGGAGTTCTGCGTGGGACTGATCAACAAGTCCGCAGCCGACAAGGAGTCCAAGATCACCGCCGACCTCCAGGCAAAAGCCGCTTCCGCCGCCTCTTCCGTGCCCGCCGCCGCTGATGGCGGGGGAGCCGACAAGAAACAGGCGTTCGACATCGCCAAGTTCGCCGGCATCTTCGCCGCCTTGGGCATGGCTGTGGGCTACATAGGCTCGGCCCTGACCAAGATTGTCGCCGGAATCGCCAAGTCGGAGTGGTATCAGACGGTCGAAGCCATTGTCGTGATAATGGTTCTGATTTCCGGCCCGTCCTGCTTCCTTGCGTGGAGCAAGCTGCGCCGCCGCAATCTCGGCCCCGTGCTCAATGCCAACGGCTGGGCCATCAACTCCAAGGTGTTGGTGAACATCCTCTTCGGGGCGAAGCTCACCAGCCTCGCCAAATATCCGAAGCTCAAGCTCTCCGACCCGTACCGGCAGGAGTCCTCGGCGTGGAAGTGGTGGCTTGCCGCAGTGCTGATAATCGCAGCGGCGTTCCTCGTCCTCCTCTTTATGGGGAAACTTGAATTCATTGGTTTGAAAATAAGATAATTATGGCAACGATATTCTCCCCGGAAAAAGTCAACGTGGGGCTTTTCTGCGACTGTTTCCCGCCAGTGATGGACGGGGTGTCGGTATGCATGGAAAACTATGCGAAGTGGATGCAGAGGAAGGTCGGCGGCACATACGTCATCACGCCCACCGCCCCCGGACCCGACTATGAATCCCTTGATTACAAGGTGTTGGACTATTTCTCCGTCCCGGTGCCCCGGCGGCATCCGTACGTGACCGGCATAGCCTCCATAGATCCGGGATTCCTTGCCAAGGTGGCCGCGCTGCGCTTCAAGATAGTCCACGCGCACTGCCCGTTCACTTCGGGGGCTGCCGCCCTGCACATCTCCCGTCTGGAGAAAATACCTCTCGTCGCCACTTTCCACTCCAAGTATCGCGATGATTTCGCCCGTGTCCTGCCGAAGGCCGCGGTGGACGTGGTGATAAAATATATTATAGATTTCTATGAGAAGGCGGATCTCGTGTGGGTGCCGCAGGCCTCAGTCGTCGACGTCATACGCGATTATGGCTACAAGGGTGAAGTGGAGGTGATGGACAAC
>CAVGYS010000127.1:0-789 GCA_963633505.1 Oscillibacter sp. MSJ-31 | reverse complement strand
CCGACTATCCCGACAGCTTTTTCTCTGACGCGAGGACGAAGCTCGGCATCGGGAAGGACGAGTTCGTGCTGCTGTTCGTCGGGCAGCATATCTGGGAGAAGAACCCCAAGCTGATTCTCGAGTCCCTCTCCCGTCTGAAAGACCTGCCTTACAGGATGTACTTCGTCGGAACCGGCTACGCCGCGGACGCGATGAAGAATATGGCGCAGGAACTGGGACTCGGTGACAAGGTGACGTTCGTGGGTTGCATTCACGACCGTGAGCTGCTCAAGGAATACTACGCCGCCGCCGACCTCTTCCTCTTCCCGTCCCTGTACGACAACGCGCCGCTCGTGTTGCGCGAGGCCGCCGCCCTCCACACTCCTGCCGTCATGGCCAAAGGTTCCACGGCTTCGGCCATATTGACTGACGGGGTCAACGGTTTCCTTGTGGACAACGACCCCGAGCAGATGGCCGCGCTCCTGCGTTCCCTGTCCGATGACAGGGAGAGAATTCGCCGTGTCGGCCTTCAGGCTTCGAGGAGCATCGTCCGCTCCTGGGAGGACTGCGTGGAGGAAGTGCTCGGGCGCTATAACGACCTGCTCGCCTCGATGGGACTTCCTCTCATAGAGAAGATTCCGCAGTAGGTGCTGCCGCCGTGCCGGGACTCGGATTGCTGTCATGCACTTGCCTTGACTCGGTTCTGTCCGCCACATTTGGATTGTGTTGAAATTTTGTGTAAATTTGCAGGCTTTATCCTTTTGAGGGGTGGAGCATCGTAATATTAACTTTAATTTTTTGCTAAAATGG
>CAVGYS010000126.1:0-4533 GCA_963633505.1 Oscillibacter sp. MSJ-31 | reverse complement strand
GTTCCTCACCGGCGTCAACTTCCAGAAAGGCGAGACCGTGGAATACGGGCGTGACTACATCGCCGTCTGGGGCATCCACCCGGCCGACGTCTCACAGAATCCGTCCCCTCTCGGAGGCGGAATGTGGTTCAAGCCGCGCAAGTTCGAGAGCGTGGAGAAGACCGATGACATGGTGAGACTCATCTCCAAACCGGCAGTCGAGATCTCGACCGAAGTGGTCGCCGCCTCCATCAAGGAAGACGAGCTGAACACGGAAGCCAAGTTCATCTCTTATATAAGGAAGAAATAAACTGATGCACATAGCGAAAAAGGGTCGGATCGCAAATCCGGCCCTTTTTCATTCGCCCCCGCGGCGCGGGGTCAGTCGATGTTCCCAAGCATCCAGTCCAGGTGTCCCCGCTCCGTGGCCTCCGACGTCCAGTGCTCGTTGACAGGGGTGATGAGGGCTTCCTTCGGGCAGGTCAGCACGTTCCAGACGGCATAGGATGTCGTCGGCGGGCAGACGTTGTCGTTATACCCCCAGGTCATATAGACCTTGGCCTTGACGTGACGTGCAAAATTCACAACGTCGTAGTACGCCAAGTTGTCGATCACCCTCTCCGTCAAGAATCCCGGGATGCGGTTGAAGTGAGGATATCCCCCGGTTCTGCCGGGCTCGCTGTAACCCGCCATGTCGGCAAGCGCAGGATGGTTGGCTATGCAGAGCGTCACCCTCGGGTCAAGCCCTGCGGCGATCAGCGAGAGCGCACCGCCCTGACTGCCACCCTGCACCACTACGTTCTTCCCGTCCCACTCCGGAAGCGAGGTCAGGAGGTCGATGCTGCGCACGAGGCTCAGATAGACCCTCTTCATATAGTACCGGTCGCGGTCTTCGATTCCGTTGCTCAGGTAGCCGTTTTCGCTGCCATTGAACGCGGCGCTGACTTCGGAGAAAGTCTCCTCCGGGATGCGCGGGTCAAGCCCGTGTATCTCGGTCTCGAAGCGGATGCAGCCCTCCTCGGCGTAATACTTGTGGCGGAGAGGCTGCTTGATCGTCTTGATGCCGGCCCCCGGAGGGCAGAGCACTACGGGGCAGCTCCCCTTGACGGCGTTTTTCGGATAGAAGAGGTATCCATATATCGACTGAGTGCGGTTGAGCATGAGCCGTACCAGATAGCAGTCTATCCTGTCGGTACAATACTCCGGAGCCAGCTCCTTGGTGTATGTGAGAGGATACTCCTCCGCCTTGCGGACGCTCTCCTGCCAGAACTGCACGAAATCCGACGGTTCACGGGTGAAAGGCTGAATCTTGTCCACGCTGAAGCCGAGCTTGATATGGTGTTCATATTTAACCCCGTCCACCACCGTACTGAGCTGGAGGTCTCTGAACCCCGGGGTCTTCCTCGTCCCCATATTGAAGATTGCGCGTCCTCCCTTCAAGTTGATGCTCCCGCTCTTGTCGGGCTGGAGCATGTCATCGGCAAGCTTGTACTCCACGGTGCAGTCGCGCGGGATGCCGTATTTGTAAAACTGTATCTCCACCTTGGCGTTTTCGCCCGTCTTGTAAAGCCAGTCGGCGTGATCGGGCACCGTCACCCAGAGATAATCGGCCCGGTCGGGATAGTTCCCGGCCGATGCGCAAAAGCACAGCATGGCCGAAATGATAAAGGTCATCAAACGTTTCATTGTCATTAATTGATTGGTCACGGTCGCAAATTTAGGTATTTTTCGTACATTTGCGTCTATCCGCATTTTTATATGGAACATAACACTGTTTTTTTGAAACGCTTTCTCGTCGCATTCGCCTCCCTGCTCTGCACCGGAGCGCTCGCCCAGCCCCTGATACACAGCCAGTGGGAGGGCGCGCGAGTGGCGTTCCTGGGAGACTCCATCACCGACGCCCGGCAGATCGGGAGCACCAACAACATCTATTGGAACAACCTCAAGGACATCCTCGGCATCGAGCCTTACGTCTATGGCATCAGCGGCCACAGGATGAACCAGATAGTCGGCCAGGGCGAGAAGCTTGAAGCCGAGCACGGACAGGCCGTGGACGCGATCATCGTGTTCATCGGCACCAACGACTTCAACGGAAGCGTCCCGCTCGGAGAATGGTACACCTATTCCATGGAAAAAACCATTGACGACGGGCCGATGGAGGTCGAGAAGTTCCACAGAGAGCTCGTCTATGCGGATTCCACCTTCCGTGGCAGGGCCAACGTCACCATGCGCTGGCTCAAGACCCACTACCCCGACAAACAGATAATCCTGCTGACCCCTCTGCACAGGGGCTTCGCCAGATTCAGCGACCGCAACATCCAGCCGCCGGAGTCGTTCGCCAACAACTGCGGCAGCTTCATCGACGAATACGTCCAGGCAGTCAAGGAGATAGCCAACGTATGGGCAGTCCCGGTCATCGACCTCAACAGCATCAGCGGGCTCTACCCCATGCTGGACGAGCAGGCCGCCTACTTCCGCAAGCCCGACACCGACCGCCTGCACCCCAACACCCCGGGGCAGCTCAGGATGGCCTGGGCCCTAGCATACCAGCTTCTCGGATATCCCGCCGCCTTCCCGAAATACGTCGCACTGTCCTTTGACGACAGCACGGATGCGATGACGGCAGGAAGCCTGCTGGAAAAAGTCAGGAGCGGCGAAGTGAAGGACGGAGACGTCCTGCGGGTCAGGACCGCCAGGGACGAAGCACAGACGCAGGCCCTGCAGACTGCCACCGGCGAGCTTGAGAGCAGAGGATTCGAGCTGCTGACAGTCAAGCAGATGTATGAGAGAGTGAGAGGAGTGGCGCAGCCCGCCGATGATGGAAAGACACACAAGAACATATACTAGATTATTACCGCAATGAAGAAAATTTTTACCGTCCTCCTCGCGCTGTCCTGCATTTCAGGCTACGCCAAGGTGTACAACGTGCGTGACTTCGGAGCCGTCGGCGACGGGGTTCACGTCGACTCGCCGGCCATAAACGCCGCCATCGAAGCCGCCTCTCAGAAAGGCGGAGGAGTGATTCTCTTCCCGGAAGGGGTTTACTCCAGCTACTCCATCCGCCTCAAGGACAACATCACCCTGCGCCTCGACAAGGGCTCCGTCATCAAGGCGGCGAAACCTACGGCCGAGCAGGGTTACGACGTGGCCGAACCCAACGAATGGGACGCATATCAGGACTTCGGGCACAGCCATTGGCAGAACTCCCTCATCTGGGGAATCGGACTGAAGAACCTCAAGTTCGAGGGTGAAGGCACCATCGACGGCACCGACGCGCTCTCGCGCGGACTTGGCCGTCAGGGCCCCGTTGCCGAGGCCAACAAGGCGATCGCCCTCAAGAACTGCAAGAACGTGACCATCAAGGGCATCAAGCTCCTCCAGTGCGGTCACTTCGCGCTCCTGCTCACGGGCGTTGACAACCTTGTCATCGACCGCGTGCTCGCCGACACCAACCGCGACGCCTTCGACATCGACTGCTGCGCCAACGTCAAGATAACCAACTGCATCGTCAACTCCCTCAACGATGACGGCATCGTGCTGAAGTGCTCCTACGGCCTCGGATGGCCGAAAGCCACCGAGAACGTGCTCATCGAGAACTGCAAGGTCTCCGGATACGACCCGAGCACGGTGTATTACGGCACCTACGGTGAGACGATCACCGCAGCTCCGGACCGCGACGGCCCTACGGGACGCATCAAGTTCGGTACCGAGAGCAACGGAGGATTCAAGAACGTGACCATCCGCAACTGCGAATTCAAGCGCTGCCGCGGACTCGCCCTCGAGACCGTGGACGGAGCCCCTCTGGAGAACATCAAGATCAAGGGCATCAAGATGGACGACATCTGGAACTCCCCTATCTACATCCGCATCGGCGACCGCATGCGCGGCCCTAAGGACCTCCCAGCCTCATACGCGCGCAACATCGAGATTTCCGACGTGACCGTTACAAACTGCGACAGCCGCTACGCCCTGCTCATCGTCGGACTCCCGGGGAACCCGGTGGAGAACGTGACCCTCAAGAACATCCACATCCAGTACAAGGGCGGCCTCACGCTTGACGACGTGCGGGAGCAGAGGAACTCCAACCCGTTCTTCTTCGGACGCAACTCCGGCTACCCGGAGCCGTCGGCGCACGGCATCCAGCCGGCCTGGGGACTCTCCATGCAGCACGTCCGCAACATCACTTTCAAGAACGTGACGATGGAGCTGATGCAGCCGGACGAGAGGGAGAAGACCTTCCTCAAGGACGTGGAGAACTTCGTCTGGGAGTAGTCTCGTGGCATAGAAATTGACAAAATATTACTCAAACTACACTTTTAAACTTTAATGACCGACATGTCCACTAAAAATTACCTCGCAGTCGACCTCGGAGCCACCAGCGGAAGGACGATAGTCGCTTCCTATGACGGCAAGAAGGTCGATATGCACGAGTTGACACGCTTCAAGAACCCGATGATTCCTCTCGGAGGGCATCTTTTCTGGGACCTCCCCGCCCTCTACAACGAAATCATCACCGCCCTCAAGAAGACCGTCGATGAGAATATAAAGATAGAT
>CAVGYS010000125.1:1708-4578 GCA_963633505.1 Oscillibacter sp. MSJ-31 | reverse complement strand
AAGCAGTATATGCTGCGCTGCCCGCTCAAGACCGTGGAGGACAGCTTCGCCGACAGCGATCTGGTGCGCTGCCACCGCAAGTACATAGTCAACATCACGAAAGTCAAGATTCTGAAGGCGCAGAAGGAGGGATACAAGATCAGTCTCGGGCTTGACAATTCGGACACCATACCGATTTCAAAGACGTACGAACAGAACGTGCTCGCACGTTTCAACTCATTATAAACGATATGTGGCAGAGAATTCAGACTCTTTATTTACTTATTTCCACGGGACTCGTCGCATCGCTTCTTTTCTGCGAAAAGGCCGCTGACGTCCGTTTTACAGCTTATTTGCCGTATGTGATATTGATTGTAATCATCTTGCTGCTCAATATCCTGGCCATCAGCGTATATCGCTTCCGCATTTTCCAGATGAGAACGGCGGTTCTCTCCGCCATCATCGCCCTTGCGCTCCAGGCCTGGCTGGCTGTGGATTTCTTTACGGCGGACAAGACCCTCGTCTTCCATGTGACGGCGGTGTTCCCGCTCGCGGTGGTCATCCTGAACTTCCTCGCGGCGAGGAACATCTATGCCGACGAGCTCATCGTGCGCAGCGCATCGAGACTGCGGAGCGCGAAGCGCGGGGCAGGGAAGAAAAAACAATCAAATCGATAAATCACATAATTATGAGAATAGCAGAATCAGAACTCATCATCAATTCAGACGGGTCCGTATTCCACATCCATATCCGTCCGGAGCAGCTCGCCGACAACGTCATTCTCGTCGGAGATCCCGGCAGGGTGGCGATGTTCCGGCCACTGCTTGAAGCGGTGGAGTGCGAGGGCGCGTCCAGGGAATTCGTGTGGATGACGGGGCGCTATCACGGCCGCCGCTTCACCATTCTCTCCACCGGTATCGGCACGGACAATATAGATATAGTGATGACCGAGCTGGATGCTCTCGCCAACGTGGATTTCGCCACGAGGGAGCCAAGAAAGGAACACCGCACCCTCAGGATCCTTCGCATCGGGACTTGCGGGGCGATACAGCCGGAAATCCCTCTCGGGGCGTTCATCTTTTCGCACATCTCCGTCGGCTGCGACGGCCTGATGAACTGGTACGACAACAGGGACAGCATAGCCCTGCTCGACTTCGAGGAGGCTTTCAAGAAGCATGTGCATTGGGACAGGCACCTGCCGGATCCGTATTTCGTCCGGGCCTCCGACAAGCTCATCGGGAAGTTCGCGGACTGCACCGTCAAGGGCATGACGATCTCGGCCTCCGGCTTCTACGGGCCTCAGGGCCGTGTCGTGCGTCAGGGGCTTGCAATGCCTAACATGTTGGAGGACTTCGAGACTTTCGAATACGGAGGCTACAAGATTACCAACTTCGAGATGGAGGGCTCCGCGCTTGCCGGAATGTCGGCCAAGCTCGGACACGAGGCTGGCACCGTCTGCTGCGTCATCGCGCACCGTTATCTCAAGGACGCCAACACCGACTACAAGCCGCGTGTGGCGGAACTCCTGCAACTCGCTCTCGATCGCCTCGCGCAGTAGGGTCAGCTGTCATATCCGCCGCCGTCCCTGCGGACGTTCAAAAGGTTCGAGAGCTGTTCGCCGAGAGCCGATACGACATCTTCCATTCTGATATCCGGCCTAATGGGGTTTCCCCCGAGCAGGCCTTCTTTTTCGAGCGCCGTCTTGAGAGATGCTCCGCCGAGGGAATGCTCCAGAAGGCAGGCCCTGCTGATGCTGTCCTCGGCCCTGGTCAGAGAGAGCAGCAGATGGACGGGGCGGACTTCCGCGTCTCCGGCTTTCAGGGCCTCGTAGGCCGCGATGCTTATGGCTCCAGCGGCGCTGCGCTTCATCTTGACGCGGCCCCCGTCATAGTAGGGGACCATCTTGCCCCTGAAGAGGGTTGCGTCAATCCGGCTTTTCAGCGCGTCCGTGTCCACTCCGGCGCTCTTCAGAAAGCGGCATGCGTCGCATCCCTGCCGCCTAAGGATGGCGAGCATCAGATGGTCGGCCCCGATGCCGTAGTGGCCGGTGCGCATGGCCTCGTCTTTCGCTCCTTCGAGTATGGCCTTGAAATCGTCTGACAACTTGATGTTCATATAAACGAATATGGACAAAAGTAGCAATTTAATCGGATTTTTATTCTAAATTTGCACATTTGGAAACAATCCGATTTAGTGATTTATATGGATAGTGAGGTAAAGACTCCCGAAGAAATTCGGGAAGAAGTGACAGGGATAATCGAGCCCGTCGAGATTGACCACGAGATGCGTACGGCCTACATCGACTATTCGATGTCGGTCATCGTGTCCAGAGCTCTCCCGGATGCGCGCGACGGTCTGAAGCCGGTGCAGCGCAGGGTGCTCTTCGGTATGGACGGACTTGGTTTGAGTTATGGAGGGCAGACTAAGAAGTGCGCCAGGATAGTCGGTGAAGTTCTCGGTAAGTTCCACCCGCACGGAGACTCCAGCGTTTATGATGCGATGGCCCGTCTCGCGCAGAACTGGAACCAGCGTTACCCCCTTGTGTTCGGACAGGGCAACTTCGGCTCCATGGACGGCGATCCTGTGGCCGCGATGCGATATACGGAGGCCAAACTTGAGAAACTGTCGGCCGAGGTGCTTGCGGATCTGGACAAGGACACGGTCGATATGACTCTCAACTTCGACGACTCCCTCGAGGAGCCGACGGTTCTTCCGACCAAGGCCCCGCTCCTGCTTCTCAACGGCTCGTCCGGCATCGCCGTCGGAATGGCGACGAACATGGCTCCGCACAATCTTGGCGAGTGCTGCGATGCGATTTGCGCATATATCGACAACCCCGACATCTGCGTCGAGGATCTGATGCAGTACATAAAAGGCCCTGATTTCCCGAC
>CAVGYS010000125.1:0-1698 GCA_963633505.1 Oscillibacter sp. MSJ-31 | reverse complement strand
GTGCCGTACATGGTCAACAAGGCCGAGATGCTCTCGCGCATCAGCGAGATGATCCGGGACAAGAAGATCGAGGGCATTTCGGAAATCAGGGAACTTACCAACAGGCAGGGAATCCGCATCGAGTTCATCGTCAAGAAGGACGCCAATTCGAGCGTGGTTCTCAACACCCTCTTCAAGTACACCGCGCTGCAGGGCAGTTTCTCGATCAACAACGTGGCCCTTGTCAACGGCAGGCCGCGTACCTTGACTCTCAAGGACATGCTCGCCACTTTCGTGGATTTCCGCCACGAGGTGGTGGTGCGCCGCACGCGTTTCGACCTCAACAAGGCCCTCAAGAGGGCTCACATCCTGGAGGGACTCCTCAAGGCGATAGACGTCATTGACGAGGTGATCGCCATCATCAGGGCTTCCAAGAGCGTGGAAGAGGCCAAGGCTACCCTCGAGGAGAGGTTCGGATTCGACGACGTCCAGGCTTCGGCCATCGTCGAGATGCGCCTGCGCCAGCTTACCGGACTCGAAAAGGAGAAGCTCCAGTCCGAATACGACGAGCTCGAGAAGTTCATAGCGCGCTGCCGTGAGATTCTCTCCAGCGACGAGGAGCAGCTCTCCATCGTCAAGCAGGAGTGCCGCGAACTCAAGGAGAAATACGGCGACCCGCGCAGGACGGAGATAACCATGTCCGCCGAAGAGTTCAATCCGGAGGACTTCTATGCCGATGAAGACGTGGTCATAACCATCTCTCATCTTGGATACGTCAAGCGCACTCCGCTGACGGAGTTCCGCACGCAGGCCCGGGGCGGGACCGGGAAGAAGGCCAGCGCGACCAGAGAGGAGGATTTCATAGAACATATATATGTAGCCAACATGCATTCGACCATGCTGTTCTTTACGGACAAGGGAATGTGCTACAGGCTCAAGGTATATGAACTTCCCGAGGGCACGCGCACCGCAAAGGGCCGCGCGGTGCAGAATCTTCTCTCGATCGATGCACAGGACTGCATCCGCACGTACCTCAACGTTCCGTCCATCGAGGATCCATCCTACACCGAGAGCCATTTCGTGACGCTTGTCACCAAGCGCGGCACGCTCAAGAAGACCAGTCTTTCCGAGTATGCCAACAGGCGCAGCCGCAATATGGGGATCATCGCCATCAGCATCCGTGAGGGGGACGAGCTTCTGGACGCTCTCTTGACCGATGGAGGCGAGCAGATTATGATAGCCGCGCGCAAGGGCCGTTGCTGCCGCTTCAACGAAAGCGAGCTCCGCCCTCTTGGACGCAAGTCTTCGGGCGTGCGCGGCATCTCCATAGAGGATGACGATGAGGTGGTGGGAGCGATAGCCATTCACCCGGAAAGCAGCTCCGACGCCGTGCTCGTGGTGAGCGAGAACGGCTACGGGAAGCGTTCCTCCGCAGATGAATACAGGATAACCGCGCGTGGTGCAAAGGGCGTGAAGACCATCAACATCACCGACAAGACCGGCCCTCTGGTGGCCATCAAGAGCGTCTCCGAAGAGAATGACCTGATGATCATCACCAAGTCCGGACTCACCATAAGGCTCGATACTTCAGAGATCAGTCTTCGCGGACGCGCCACCCAGGGAGTGCGCCTCATCAATCTCCGGGAAGGGGATGCGATAGCCGCCGTGTCCGTGGTCGCCAAGGCCGAAGACGAGGCCGGTCTCGAAGAAGGGGAGACA
>CAVGYS010000124.1:0-4581 GCA_963633505.1 Oscillibacter sp. MSJ-31 | reverse complement strand
GCCTTGGAGCCGAACAACTTCCCTATTACTGAGGCAAATGACATTCTTCTAAAAATTATTAACTCTCGCAAATATAATTATATTTGTCCTTTCAACAAAATCAATAACCAATGAATCATCACATAACGCTTATCCTGACAGCGATGCTGTCCCTGGTCGGCTGCAGCGCGGCAGACCCCTCGCCACGAGTCGTGTCCGACTTCAATTTCGACTGGAAATTCGCGCTCGGAGACGGCCACGACCGCTCTGAGACAGAATACGATGACGCGTCCTGGCGCGAGCTGCATCTCCCCCACGACTGGGCGGTCGAAGGGGAATTCTCCAAGGACAACCCCTCCACGCCCAGCGGCGGGGCACTCCCCGGAGGCATAGGCTGGTACCGCAAGACCTTCATCATCCCGGAACTTTCCCCGGACGAGAGGTATTCGATTGAGTTCGACGGGGTTTTCATGAACAGCACGGTCTATCTCAACGGGCACGCCCTCGGCACCCGCCCGTACGGATACAGCTCGTTCAGCTATGATCTCACCCCCTACCTGAAGGGAGGCGAGAACCTCATCGCGGTGCGCTGCGACAACGCCGACCAGCCAAACTCCAGATGGTACGCCGGCTGCGGAATCTACCGTAACGTCAGACTCATACGCACTTCCCCAACGCACGTGGCCTGCAACGGCACTTTCGTCACGACACCCCTCGTCGGGAAGAAAAGCAGCGTGAGCGTGCGGACCGAGATAGAAAGCCCGGAGACTTCGGGCGTCACGGTGAAATACCAGATTCTGGACAGAGGTGGACGCAGGCTCCGCTCGGCTGAGACGACCTGTGAGGGAGGAATCGCCTCCCTCACGCTGGAGCTCAAAGACGCGAGACTCTGGAGTCCGGACGCCCCCTACCTCTATACTCTGAGGACAGAAGTGTATTCCGGCGGCATCCTCAAGGACAGGACCGACACCCGCTTCGGGGTGCGCGACATCCGCTGGGACAATGACAAGGGGTTTTTCCTCAACGGAAAGAACGTGAAAATGCTGGGAGTGTGCATGCACCACGACATGGGATGCATCGGGACGGCCGTACACCGCAGGGCGCTGGAGCGTCAGCTGGAAAAACTCAAAAGCATGGGAGTCAACGCGATACGCACGTCCCACAACCCTCCGGCCCCGGAACTTCTGGACCTCTGCGACGAGATGGGATTCCTGGTGATGGACGAGGCGATGGACATGTGGCGCAAACGCAAGACACGCTACGACTACGCACGTTTCTTCGACGAGTGGCACAAGGCCGACGTTCAGGATTTCGTGAAGCGCGACCGCAACCACCCGAGCATCGTAATGTGGAGCATCGGCAACGAAATCCTCGAACAGAGCGATTCCAAGAGCGACTTTATCGAGAACCTCAGCGCGGAAGAGGCCAACACCCTGCTGAATTTCATCCACTCCCTCGGGCAGAGCGACCCTGGCGAAAACAATCCCAACATCCTGCTGACAAGGCATCTGGCCAGCCTGGTGCGCGAGCTGGACACCACCCGCGCCATCACCGCCGGCTGCAACGGAGTCTGGCCGGGCAACAACCTCCTGCGCAGCGGAGCCCTGGACGTTTTCGGCTTCAACTATCACCCGCAGCTCTACGATTCCTGCCGGGTGTGGTTCCCGGACAAGCCTATCATCGGTGCGGAAACGGCCTCGGCGCTGAACAGCCGGGGCATCTACTACCAGCCATCGACCCGCATCCAGAGACTCCCGGGCAAGGACTGGGCTCCGGGGCAGCAGGTAGATCACCAGTGCACGGCCTATGACGCGTGCAGCGCGCCTTGGGCCAACACGGCCTCCGAAGCCTGGATTGCAGTGCGTGACCGGGACTACGTGGCCGGGACCTTCCTATGGACCGGATTCGACTACCTCGGAGAACCGACCCCGTACGGCTGGCCTTCGAGAAGCTCCTATTTCGGAGTGTTCGACCTCGCCGGCTTCCCCAAGGACAGCTACTGGTTCTACAAGTCGGAGTGGACGGACGAGACCACTCTGCACCTCTTCCCGCACTGGAACTGGACGGAAGGGGACAAGATCGACGTCTGGGCCTACTACAACAACGCCGACGAGGTGGAGCTTCTGGTCAACGGGAAGTCCATGGGCAGACGCTCCAAGACCAGGGACGTCCTACACGCGGAGTGGCTATCCGTGCCTTTCGAGGCCGGCAAGATAGAAGCCGTCTCATATAAGGACGGCAAGGAGGTGACAAGAGACGCCCGCCACACCGCCGGGAGGGCCGTATCGCTGAAACTCACCGCCGACAGGGACGTCATCACGGCCGACGGCTACGATCTGTCGTTCGTGACGGTGGAGGCCGTCGATGCGAACGGACGGGAAGTGCCGGTGGCAGATGATATGCTGAGCTTCAGCGTCGGCGGAGCGGGAGAGCTCTTCGGGGTGGACAACGGCAACGCCGCCGACACCCTCTCCCTGAAAGGTTCGCGCAAGGCCCTGTTCTCAGGCAAGGCTCTCGCGGTGGTGCGCTCGCTGCGCGGCGAGAAGGGAGTGGCGACCCTCTCCGTCAGCGCGCCGTACTCCACGGTGAAGCTCAACATCAAGGCAGAGTAACGCTCGGAGCTGCGCGGCGGGTCAAGTTTATTTTGGCCATTCCCCCTCCGGGCTGCGCGGCGGGCGAGAGAGCCGCGGTCGTGAAAATTGTGTATATTTGCGCCGATTATGGCTACTGTCCGTCAATGGTTCAAAAACGCACGCTCTCTCTCCCTGATGCAGAGCATGATGCCGGCCGTCCTGGCTGCGGTGATGGCCGCAGGGCGTGACGGCTTCAGTCTCCCTCTTGCCGTCTGCGCCGTAGTAGGCGTAGCCTGCGCGCATCTGGCGATGAATCTCGCCGATGACTGGTTCGACTACAAGTCGGACATGATGGGAGACAGGCAGAAAGTGATACGCAAGGGGTTCCGAGCCATGACGGTCAAATATCCCTATCTGACGGACGGAAGCGAATCGCTCAGGAGTCTCGCTGCGGCAATCGCCTCTTTCAGCGCGGTCGCTTGCGCTTTCGGAGTCGCCATATTTGCGGTACGCACGGGACAAAACGGTTTTTGCGGCCCTCAGGGAAGCTGGTGGATTGCGGCCATCGTCGCCGTCACGGCGTTCCTGGGGGCATTCTATTCCGCTCCCCCGCTGAAACTCGCTTTCCACGGGCTCGGGGAGATCATCATCGGATTGATTTTCGGCCCCCTGCTCATGATGGGAGTCTTCTATGCCTCCGCCGGGGAGATGTCAGCGGAGATAGTATGGATTTCCATACCTGTGGGGCTGCTGGTCCTCAATATCCTATACACGCACAGTTTCATAGAGAAGGCGGGGGATGCCGAGAGCGGCAAGATGACCCTCGCCCTGCTGGCGGGTTCCGACAGGACCGGACTGGCCATCGCCTACATAGCGAATCTTCTGCCGTTCGTCCTGATCGCCGCCTCCGTGAGCCTGGGGGGACTTCACCCCCTGTACCTGCTGACGCTGCTATCCTTGCCGCGTGCGATATGGCTCTGCCGTTCGCTCAAAGGCTTCGCCGCAGGATATCAGGAGGTGCCGGAAAAGCCGGCATTCTGGCTCGGGCCGATGATGGAATGGGGCCCTGTCAGAGAAGCCGGGGTGGATTGGTTCCTGATGCGCTGGATGACGGCGCGCAACACGCTCAGCGGCTTCTGTACGATGGTCTGCATAGCCAAATTGATACTTCTAATACTGGAATAATGAATTTTCTCGGACAGTTCACATACCTCGGATGGTGGTGGGCGCGCGCCGTTCTCGGGCGCCGCAAGCCACTGCAGAGCGTGGTGTTCATCTCGGACCGGTGCAATCTGAGTTGCAAGCACTGTAGTGTCTATAACCACACCGCCCCCGTGGACAAGACCTACGGGCAGATCCGCGAAGAGCTCGAATATTGCTATTCGCTCGGTTCGCGCTTCATCGACTTCGAGGGCGGCGAGCCGTTTCTCTGGCACGACGGGGAGCGCAATGTAAACGACCTCTGCCGTCTGGCCCGTTCAATCGGCTTTTTCTCCTGCACCATCACCACCAATGCGCAGATGCCGTTCGACGGCAGCGTGGCCGACAGCATCTGGGTGTCGATGGACGGTGTCGGGGAATATCACGAGCGCATCAGGGGCAAGGGGACGTTCGAGCGTCTTGAGAAGAACGTTGCCGTCTGCGGCTGCAAGGCTTTGAGCGCCAACATGGCAATCAACACCCTGAACTGCGACTCAGTCGCCGCAGCGATAGAATATGTGGCAAAAAGCCCCTATTTCAAGTGCATCTCCCTCAACTTCCACACCCCTTTCCCGGGGACTGAATACCTGGAGGTGCCGCACGAAAAGAGGCTTGAAATCATCGACATGATTCTCGACTACAAGAAGCGGAGATATCCGATAATGAACTCCCGGAGCGGGCTGTCGAAGATGAAGGACAACAACTTCCGCAAATGCTGCTGGATGACCAATTTCATCTTCTCGGACGGCACCCGCAAATCTCAATGCATCGGAGCGGAAGCGGGGATCTGCCCGAAATGCGGCTTCTGCATGGCCGGCGAGGAATCCTC
>CAVGYS010000123.1:460-4690 GCA_963633505.1 Oscillibacter sp. MSJ-31 | reverse complement strand
CGTGCTCTTCTCTTCATTTATCTTCTTGAGCAGCTGGAGTATGCCTTCCGCCGTCCCCTCGTCGAGGTTGCCCGTCGGCTCGTCGGCGACGATGACCTCCGGGTCGTTGAGCAGGGCCCTTGCTATCGCTATCCTCTGCTGTTCCCCTCCGGAGAGCTGGTGCGGCATCTTGTGGGCCTTGGTCTCCATCCCCACGGCCTCGAGAACTTCCCTGATCCGTTTCTCTATCTCCCTGCCGTCTTTCCAGTCCGTCGCCTTCAGGACGAACGAGAGGTTCTGCTCCACCGTTCTGTCCATCAGCAGCTGGAAATCCTGGAACACCACCCCGAGCTTGCGCCGAAGGTAGGGGATCTCCTTCTTTCTGATGTTCTCAAGGGAGAAGCCGCAGACCGTCCCGCTGCCGCCGCCGAGGCGGTTCTCCGCGGTGATCGTGCGGATGATTGACGTCTTGCCGCTGCCGACCTTGCCGACTATGTACGTGAGGTCTCCTGGATAGACCTGGAGGTTGAGGCCGTAGATGACCGTGCTCTCTCCGTTCAGGATGTCGGCGTCCGTAAAGGATATGACGGGAGTTTTGTCCATAAGCGCAAAGATAGTCGAAAAAATTGAGTAAATTTGTAAACTTTGGCGGTTAAATATTCATAGGTATGAAACTTAAATACATCCTTGCGGTTTCTCTCGCTGCGGCGCTCTCGCTTCCGTGCATGGCGCAGGCGGCGGAACCGGAGTCTTCTGAATATAGGAGAGCTGTCGAACTGTACGACAACGGCTTGTACGACAGGGCTTTGACTATCTTCGAATCATTGCCGTCCGACCCTGTGACGGATGGTTTTGCAGTCCTTTGCGCGGTCAAGATGCGCACCGAGGGCTATCCGCTCCTCATCTCCGAGTACGACGGCAAGTATCCCTCATCCGTGCTGACCCCCCGCATCCGTTTCGAGAACGCCCGCCTGCTTTTCGATGACGGCAAATACGGCGAGGCTGCGCTGGAGTTCTCCAAGGTAGATTCCTCCATCCTCAATGCGCGGCAGACGGCCGAATACGTCTTCAAGTGCGGCTACTGCGAGTTCTCCATCGGACGGCCGGAGGAGGCCCTGCAATTCTTCATGATACTGGATGCTCTGGATTACTCCGAATATACCGCCCCGGGGCGCTATCTCACCGGAGTCATTTACTACGAGGACAGCCTCTTCGCCCAGGCCGAGGCCTCTTTCTGGAAGGCTTCCGCCGACCCGAGATTCACCGCTCTCTGCGAGTTCTACATAGTTGACTGCGAGTTCAATCAGAAAAATTATGCCTTCGCCGTGCGCGAGGGGGAGAGGGTATACAAGACCGCCCCGCCGGAGCGCAGGGAGAGGCTCGCCAGGATTATCTCCGAGTCCAGCCTCATACTCGGGGACAACGACAAGGCCCGGGAATATTACGAGGCCTTCTCCCCGAAAGAGATGAGCCGCAAGGACTATTTCTATGCGGGTACCGTGCTCTATTCCGTGCACGACTATCAGGGTGCCGTCGAGAACTACGGCAAGATGACCGACCGCAGCGACTCTCTCGGGCAGGTCGCCAACTACCATCTTGGCAACGCCTATGTCCACCTGCGCAATCAGGTGGCCGCGATGGAGGCGTTCCACGACGCTTCCGCAGTGGACTTCGACCCTCAGATTACCGAGGATGCGGCCTTCAACTACGCCAAGCTGGCCCTCGACCTCAACAAGGACACCAGAGGTTTCACGCAGTACGTGAAGCGCTGGTCCACCCGCAAGAGGGGAGTGGCGATATACAGTTACATGGCTATCGCGGCGCTCTATGACCGGGACTATGCCGGTGCAGTGGCCGCCTATGACAATATCGACGAGCTCACCCCCGACATGCGCAACAACTACACCAAGGCCAATTTCCTGCGCGGCGAGCAGCTCTTCGAGGGGGGCTCGTACCGCGACGCGGTGCCTTATTTCCGCGCGACCGCCTACTATCTTCCCAAGACGGACAGGCTCAATCAGCTGTCCCGCTACCGTCTTGCGGAGGCGAGCTACAGGTCCGGGGATTATGCCACGGCGGAGCGCACTTTCACTGAGCTCTACAACGCCGACGCCCTTGCGGGAAGCGAGGAGAATGCGGCCCTTTCATACAACGTGGCCTACAGCTGCTTCAAGCAGCGCGACTACGCCGGGGCGGCGAGGTGGTTCGACATCTGCCTCTCCGACGCCGATCCGCAGTACCGCGAGGATGCCATGCTGAGGCGCGCCGATTGCGATTTCGGCCGCAGGGACTACAAGGCGGCGATCGCTTCCTACCAGAGAGTTATCTCCGAGTATTTTACTCCCGACAACATCTACCCGTACTACCAGCAGGCCATATCCTACGGCCTCTCCGGGGACAGGAAGCGCAAGGTGTCCACCCTCCTCCACGTGGAGGACGCGTCCCCTTCCGCTCCGATGTACGCCGAGGCGCTCTACGAGCTCGGAAGGGCGCAGATGGACCTGAAGAACAACAACGACGCTCTCCGCACTTTCTCGCGGCTCAAGGACACGGTGCCGGACAAGATAAGCGCTGCCAAGGCCCTTGTCGGGATGGGAATGGTCTATCGCAACATGGCCCAGTACGAGAAGTCGCTCGAATGCTATAAGCAGGTCGTTTCCGGACTTCCGCAGAGCGAATATGCCGAGGAGTCGATGCTCGCCATCGAGTCCATCTACCGCAAGATGAAGCGTCCGGACAAGTTCCTGGAGTACGTGGAGGAGAACTCTCTCAATGCGTCCAGGACCGAAGCCGAGAAGGAGAAGATGTATTTCAGCACCGCCGAGCAGATGTATCTCTCCGGCAACTGGACAGAGGCCATAAACTCCCTTGTCAAGTTCATCCAGACCTATCCGCAGAGCACCGATATGCTCAAGGCGGAGTTCTACCTCGCGGAGTGCTACCGCTCTGCGGGCGACAAGGAGAAGGCCTGCGACTATTACTCCAAGTCCATGGTCTCCGCCTCCGACTACTCCTTCGCGGAGATGTCCATGCTCCGCTACGCCCAACTCTCCTACGAGCTTGAGCGCTACGGAGACGCCTACAAGGGCTACTCCGCCCTCCTCGCCTCCTCCAAGATGGAGGAGAACAGGGCCGAGGCCCGTCTGGGCATGATGCGTTCGGCCTACAGGAGCAAGGATTACGATGCGGCGATAAGCTCCTGCGATGCCGTGATCGCCAATTCAGCCGACGCTTCGGCTCTCCGCAGGGAGGCGCAGTATCTCAAGGCCAAGTCCTGCCTCGCCATGTCCCGCAGGGACGAGGCCATGCGGCTCTTCGCCGCTCTCGGCGCCAACCCGTCCACTCCGGAGGGAGCGGAGGGTCGCTATATGACCATCCAGAATCTCTTCGACACCGGCGACTTCGACAAGGTGGAGGCTGAGGTCTATGGCTTCTCCCAGACGGCCGGCTCCCAGTCGTACTGGCTCGCCAAGGCGTATCTCGTGCTGGGCGACGCCTTCGTGGGGCGCGGCGCATACGAGCAGGCCAAGGCCACCTACGAGAGCATCCGCGACGGCTACGAGCCTGCCGGAGGCTTCGATGACGTCGCCGACAACGTGGGCAAGCGGCTTGCCCGTCTTGAGGATCTTATGAACAAGTGATTATGATGAAGACAAAACTCATATCCGCATCGGCGGCGCTGCTCCTGGGGGCTGTTTCGCTTTCCGCCCAGGGAATAGATCAGAACGTCGAGGTGACCAACGAATACGAGACCCGTTTCTCGGACTTCCAGAAGAGGGGGCCCGAAGGGACGGTGCCGGATTCCGTCTATCGTTTTGACTATAGTTTCGATTACTCCGTCTTCGACTCTCCCTACAAGGGCGCGTACGATTTCACCCCTTACGAAATCAAGCTTACCCCGGAGCCTGTCCCTTACGACGGCCGTCTCCTTTACGTGAGGGCCGGCGCCGGCTATTCTCTGCACCCCGTGCTTGAGCTCTCGTACTCTCCTCTTAGCGGCGAGAACGCCGGGCTGAGCCTCTTCAACAGCGGCTTCGGCTATGCCGGAGACAGCTTCCACGACCTGAGCGACAGGGCGGGGGTGAGCGGACACTACCGCAGCCGCGTGGGGCAGTTCTCATTTTCCGCCGGCTATGGCGGGATTTTCGCCGGGGACGGGATCATCAATTCCTCCTACAACTCCGCAAGCCTCTCCCTTCGTCTCTCCTCCCCGAAGCGGGAGGGCCTGGCCCTGCTCTATGACCTGGGGAT
>CAVGYS010000123.1:0-450 GCA_963633505.1 Oscillibacter sp. MSJ-31 | reverse complement strand
TGAGAGAAGACCGCTCCGGTTTCGCGGACAGGGCCATGGGGTTCGGTGCCGTGACGCCGCACCTGCGCTTTGTCGCGGGTCCCGCCGACGTGGATGCCGGAGTGCGTCTGGATTATCTGGCAGGGGACAGCGGCTCATATTCGATAGCGCCTCACCTGAAAGCTTCGCTGGAGGTGTCTTCTCTCGATCTCAAGGCTTTCGCCGGCATCGGAGGAGGCCGCAGGCTCAACTCTTACTACGATCTCAAGCGCTTCAACCACTTCTACCGCCGCCAGACGGGTCCCGAAGCGTCCCGGGACAAGATTGATTTCTACGGAGGGGTCCAGGGACGGATCGGAGTCTCGTTCCAGTACGATCTCAAGGGAGGTTACGCCTTGCGCTCCGACTCTCCGCTCGACTCTCCGTCCGCTGGTCTTGGCTTCGCGGACTATCGCGAGGCCTATGCCGAGC
>CAVGYS010000122.1:0-4719 GCA_963633505.1 Oscillibacter sp. MSJ-31 | reverse complement strand
AAGGCCGAAAAAATCGATATAGTCTAATAGATTGGGAAAGTATTAGTTAAATGCTTGCTTTTCTTTCAATCATCGGAAAGAATGCTTACATTTGAGGCGGTTTGAGGAGAATAAATTATGGCGCACTTTTACGACATATCGGGCTGGGAGGAACACGAATACCTAAACACAGGAGGGACGCGCGACAAGGTTGTCGTCGAGAATGCCGAGGATGGCAAACTGTACTTCTTTAAAACTTCGCTTAAGAAGAAAGATAAGGATTATGTCTATGAATTCTGGTCGGAAGTCATAGCTTCCGAGGTCGGACAAACGCTTGGTTTTGACATTCTGCAATATGATGTGGCGGTAAACAGACAGCATTTGGGCTGCTTGTCGAAATCAATGATTGACCTCTCCTGCGAACAACTTGAAGAGGGCTATAAATGGATCAAGCGCTATATGGCCACATATGATGTGGACGATAGAGACGCTTATACTTTTCAAATTGTCGAATCTGCTCTCAAGAATCTGTTCAAAAGCAGCGACTTTATTGAGAAGATGATTTCAACCCTCGTATTTGACTCTATTATCGGCAATGAGGATAGGCATCAGGAGAATTGGGGGATTATAGTCTCCACTAAACCTACAGAAGAATCCAGAGGATTCCGCTTCTCAAGAAAAACGCCTGTCCCCCGGACGACATATAAATTTGCGCCCATTTACGACAGCGGCAGCAGTCTTGGACGTGAACTGCGCGAAGATAAAGTGTGTCAGATGCTTACGAACAAAGTCCAGCTTGATGCCTACATCAACCGAGGCCAATCCGAGATTCATTGGCAAGGCGAACATGGGAAACAGAGGCACTTTGAGTTGCTGGACAAGATTGCAAAGGCAGGATATGGAAAAGTCATCGCGTCAGAAATCGGTCGAATCGCCAGGCGCTATCATAGGGGCAAGATTGCCGACATCGTCATCCATATTGACGACTGCTTGCCGGGTTCATACGAGTCTCAAAAAATCCCGGAAAAACGAAAGGAATTAGTGATAAAACTGCTAACTTTGCGTATTGAACATTTGTTGTCAATCCGTTATGAATAAAGGAATTGCTCACATCTACCTGGCATGGCGCAAAGGCGCTGGTTTTCCGCGCATCATTATCGGCGTGATGAAGCGCAGTGCGCTTGGGGTGACTTTTTCATATATTAAAGAAGGTGTTGAAGAAGCCAGGAGGGAGGGTTTTATCTCTTACACGGATTTCCCTGATGAAAACAAGGTTTATACGGAAGGTGTGCTGGATATCTTCGGGTTAAGGCTGAATAAGTCCGAGAGAGAGGATATTCAAAGATACTACGATTATTGGGAGATCGATCCGCTGATGAAGGACGACAAGTATTACCTGCTTGCTCATACTCAGGGCTTGCTTCCTACCGATAATTTCGAATTCCTGGCCGATTACAACCCCGTAAAGGACCTGTCATTCACGACTGAACTTTGCGGCCTCACAAAATTGCAGCTTCATAGAGACGCTCTGAATGAAGGAGATGTCTTGACTTGGGTAAAAGACCCGAATAATCCATACGATAAATTTGCTGTCAAAGTTTTCAAGGGTGACAACTTTGTTGGGTATGTAAAGAAAGTACATTCCCGTATTTTTTACAAAAAAAGCAGGGGTGAACTCAAAATCACGGTCAAGAGCTTGAACAGAAACGGCCACCTCAATAGAGCTTTCATCAAGGTTTCAGTCTAACGGTATGACGTCGTGTGCTGTCCCCCGATGTGAATGAACGTGCGGGGATTGTCTGAAAAAATGCTTAATTTTGCCCGATTATGATAACACAGGAGCAGATTAAGGATTTACAGGTCAGGGTGGACACTCTCGGACGCTGCATCGGCATAGACGGCAAACGCAAGGAGTTGAAGGACAAGGAGGAGCAGAGTCAGGCCCCGGACTTCTGGGATGACCCCAAGAAGGCTGAGGCTTTCCTCAAGGGGGTGAGCGCCGTGAAGACCTGGGTCAGCTCCTACGATTCCGCCCGCTCGGCGGTGGACGACCTTGAAGTGCTGCTCGAACTCGATCCGGAAAGCGCCGAGACGGACGCTGCCTTCAGTCACGCCACGACCCTCGTGGAAGACCTCGAGATGCGCAACATGCTCGGAGAGGAGGGCGATTCCCTCGGAGCCGTGCTGACCATCAACTCCGGCGCGGGCGGCACGGAAGCCAACGACTGGAGCGCGATGCTGATGAGGATGTATATGAGATGGGGTGAGCGCAACGGCTACAAGATGACTGTCACGGAAGAGCTTGAGGGCGACGAGGCCGGCATTAAGTCCGCCACCGTCCAGTTTGAGGGCGACTATGCCTACGGCTACCTCAAGGCCGAATCCGGGGTTCACCGCCTGGTGCGCATCTCCCCGTTCAACTCCCAGGGCAAACGGCAGACGACCTTCAGCTCCGTGTTCGTCTATCCGCTTGTGGATGACAGCATCAACATAGAAATCAACCCCTCCGACATCGAGTGGGACACCTTCCGCTCCGGCGGACACGGCGGGCAGAACGTCAACAAGGTTGAGACCGGCGTGCGAGTGCGCCACCTCCCGACCGGCATCACCGTGGAGAACACCGAGACCCGCAGCCAGCAGGACAACAGGCAGAACGCCCTCCGTATCCTCAAGTCGCGCCTCTACGACATCGAGCTCAAGAAGCGCCAGGAGAAGCAGGCCGAGCTTGAGGGGCAGAAGAAGAAAATAGAATGGGGTTCGCAGATTCGCTCCTATGTTCTCCATCCCTACAAGATGGTCAAGGATCTGCGCACCGGATACGAGACCGCCGACACGCAAGGGGTGCTGGACGGCGAGCTCAACGAATTCATGAAAATATATCTAATGCAAAACTGATAGTAGTATGACAGAGTTCAAATACGCTCCGATGTTTCAGCTTGGAGAAGACAAGACTGAATACTACCGCATTCCGGGTTCGGAAAAGCTGGTGAGTGTCTCCGATTTCGAGGGGCACGAGATTCTCAAAGTCTCCAAGGAGGCTCTGACCCTTATGTCCAATACCGCCTTCCGCGACGTGAGCTTCATGCTGCGCCGCTCGCACAACGCGCAGGTTGCCAAAATTTTGAGTGACCCGCAGGCTTCGGACAACGACAAGTACGTGGCCCTCACTTTCCTGCGCAATGCCGAGATCGCCTGCAAGGGCAAACTACCCATCTGCCAGGACACCGGCACCGCCATCATCCATGGAGAGAAGGGTCAGCAGGTGTGGACGGGCTTCTGCGACGAGGAGGCTCTCAGCCTGGGAGTGTTCAAGACCTACACCGAAGAGAATCTGCGCTACTCGCAGAACGCGCCTCTGGACATGTACAATGAGGTCAACACCAAGTGCAACCTCCCGGCCCAGATAGACGTCGAAGCCTGTGAGGGGGCCGAATACCGCTTCCTCTGCGTGACCAAGGGAGGCGGCTCGGCCAACAAGACCTATCTCTATCAGGAGACCAAGGCCCGCATCCAGAACCCGGGCACCCTCGTGCCTTTCCTCGTCTCCAAGATGAAGACTCTCGGCACGGCGGCCTGTCCTCCTTACCATATCGCCATCGTCGTGGGCGGCACTTCGGCAGAGCGCAATCTGCTGACAGTCAAGCTCGCATCCACCCATTACTATGACACTCTCCCGACGAGCGGGGACGAGACCGGAAAGGCATTCCGCGACGTGGAGCTTGAGAAGCAGCTCCTCGAGGAGGCCCACAAGATCGGACTCGGAGCCCAGTTCGGCGGCAAGTATTTCGCCCACGACGTCAGGGTCGTGAGACTGCCTCGACTCGGAGTCAGCTGTTCCGCCGACCGCAACGTCAAGGCCAAGATTAACTCCGACGGCGTATGGATCGAGAAGCTTGACGACAAGCCGTATGAGCTTATTCCTGAGGAACTTCGAGGCGCGGGGGAGGGCGATGCCGTGAAGATCAATCTCGACTGCCCTATGCCGGAAATCCTCTCGCAGCTCACCAAATATCCTGTCAGCACCCGACTCAGCCTCAGCGGAACCATCATCGTGGCCCGTGACATCGCGCATGCCAAGATCAAGGCCCGGCTGGACGCCGGAGAGGGGATGCCTCAATATTTCAAGGATCATCCGATTTACTATGCCGGTCCTGCCAAGACACCGGAAGGCCTGCCTTGCGGCTCTATGGGGCCTACCACGGCGGGTAGAATGGATCCGTATGTGGATGAATTCCAGGACAATGGGGGAAGCCTCGTGATGCTTGCCAAGGGCAACCGCAGCCAGGCTGTGACCGATGCGTGCAAGAAGCACGGCGGCTTCTATCTCGGCTCCATCGGCGGTCCTGCGGCCATTCTCGCTCAGAACAACATCAAATCCATCGAGTGCGTCGAGTATCCGGAGCTTGGTATGGAAGCCATCTGGAAAATCCGTGTCGAGGATTTCCCGGCATTCATTCTCGTAGATGACAAGGGCAACGACTTCTTCAAGAAGTTCGGCTTGTAAAAAGGGGCTCCGGATAGCCCTCATCTCTGTTCTCGGCTTCTTGGTGCTGCTCTTTGCGGCGCTACAGGTCGCCCTCAATTCGAGGCTCGTCACAAAGGCCGTGGACAGATTCGCCGAGGAAAACGTCAGGGGGACTCTCAGGTATTCGAGCCTGAGGGTCTCTCTGCTTGGCAGTTTCCCAGAAGTCCGTCTCACGCTTGACAGCCTCTCTCTTACATACCCTTCGGACAGATACG
>CAVGYS010000121.1:0-4754 GCA_963633505.1 Oscillibacter sp. MSJ-31 | reverse complement strand
TGTCAACATAGACGAACCCTCCGGTTCTGATTTTCTCAAAGTTCTGTATTCCAATCGGGTACAACATACGGCTCTTCATTTTTGACGTTCATCACAAAAATACGAAAATTTCCGGGGACAATGCTCATTTCGGTAGAGAAGTTCTTTGCTGGCGGCACCAGTGTATGCCGCAATTCTTACCTTCAGAAGCTGTTCGGATTCATCGGATGATCAAGAAAAACGTAGCCAATTTCGGTGCGATTTTTACACAGAAAAGTCTTAAACTCTTTAAAGATCAAGAGTTTAAGACTCGATTTTTGCGGAGAGTGAGGGATTCGAACCCCCGAACCCGTTAAGGTCAACAGTTTTCAAGACTGCCGCCATCAACCACTCGGCCAACTCTCCTTCCCGAAAGGGACTGCAAATTTAAATAAAATTCAGCGATATGCAAAACTTATTTCAAAAAAGCCCCAAAAAAGTCACCTACCCCACACAAGAAGAAAGTGTGGAGCCCGAATCCCGTTTATCCGTCGAAAGGCTGTAGCTTGACCTGTCAGCATTGAACGCATTGAACGCGCTGAACGCCACACTCGTATAGACGAGGAGACAGCTATTCCCCCTCCGCCTTCTTCCCCTCTCCGGAGAAAAACTTCCACTGGAAGAGCAGAAGATAGAAGGCGCCGACGGTCACGCAGGAGTCGGCGAAATTGAATACCGGACTGAAGAATATGACCCTCTCCCCGCTGCGTATCAGGGGGAAGTAGAACATGTCCACAACCTTGCCGAACATGAACGGGGCATAGTCCCATATCAGACCGTAGAAAAGACAGTCGATTATATTGCCGACGGCACCCGCCGTTATCATCGTGAGCCCGACAAGCACTCCGGTCGGAGCCGTACCCTTCTTGAGTAGGGCGCGGATCCACCAGATCAGCACTCCACTGAGGCATAGGCGGAAGAGAGAGAGCAGGAGCTTGCCGACAGCCCCGCCGAAACTCATCCCGAAGGCCATCCCCTCGTTCTCGACGAAACAAAGCCTGCACCACTGACCTATCAAGCATATCTGCTCGCCAAGATCCATATTGGTCTTGACGAGCAGTTTGATGATCTGATCGATGACCACGAGGGCGACTCCGAGCAAGAGGAGCCGCAAGCCCTTACCGGAAGCCTTCTTGCTTCCCGCTGCGAGGGAGACTCCGGCCGGCACTAATTTTTGCCCTCCTTGGCAAGCTGTTCCTTGGCTTCGACCGTAAGCGTGGCGTGAGGCACCCTCATCAGCCTCTCCTTCGGGATGAGCTTCCCGGTGACACGGCAGACCCCGTAGGTCTTGTTCTCTATGCGGGCGAGGGCGGCCTCGAGGTTCTTGATGAACTTGTACTGCCTTTGCGCAAGCTGGCTCGCCTCCTCCTTGGAGCGCTGGTTGGCCCCGTCATCCTCAACCGTCTTGAACGAAGGCGACGTATCCTCTATATCATTCGTACCATTGTTGACGACAACTTCGCGAAGAGTGTCGTACTCGGCCTTGGCCTGTGCGAGCTTCTCTTCTATAATAGCCTTGAATTCCGATAGTTCCGCATCGGAATAGCGGTTTTTCTCCGTCAAAGGAGCTTCTTTTTTCTTGTCTGTCATAATAGTTTAAAGGTTTACGTTTAATGTTTTCTTACAAATATTCTTATTGAACCATCCCCCCACTCCACTTCGGCGGCCTCCGCAGGAGCATCGCAGAGCCTCTTCAAAGAGAGGGAGAGCGAGAGGGTCTGGGCGGCCACGTAGTCGGAATACTCGGAGAGGGCGGAGCTTATTTCATCATAGGCGGAGCCATCCGCATATATCTCGGTATCAATCCTGTCCGTCACCTCGAACCCGCTCCCCTTACGGAGATTCTGGATAGGGTGAATCAGCTCGCGGGCGACTCCCTCCCGGAGAAGCTCCGGAGTCTGCACGATGTCGAGGGCGACCGTGAGCGTCCCCTCCGTGGCGACGAGCCAGCCCGGCATATCCTCGGAACTGATTTCATAATCCCCCTTGGCGAGGCGGACGTCACCCCCCGGAAGATGCAGGACGTACTCCTCTTCGGAGCGCTCGATCTCGGAGATCTGCCCCTGGGACAGAGTGCCGAACGCGGCGGCTATCTCCTTCATCCTCTTCCCGTAAACCTTGCCGAGAGTCTTGAAATTCGGCTTGATTTTCTTGGTGATGACCCCGGTGGTGTCGTGCAGGAACTCAAGCTCCTTGACGTTAACCTCGGTAAGGAAGATGTCGCGCACCTTACGGATATGCTCCTTGACGGAATCGTCGAGCACGGGCACGAGCACCTTGGACAGCGGCTTGCGGACGTTGATCCCCACCTTCTTGCGCAGGGCGAGCACCATAGACGAGGCCTTCTGGGCGAAGCTCATGCTCTCCTCGAGCCCAGTATCCACAAGGGACTCGCAGGCCTGCGGCATGCGCTCGAAGTGCACCGACTCCGAACCCTCCACGAGATCGGTCCACATTCTGTCCATAAAGAACGGCGCAATCGGAGCCGAGAGGAGCGCGACGTTGCAGAGCACCTCATACAGGGTCTGGTATGCGGAGAGCTTGTCCCCGGTCATTCCGGCGCCCCAGAGACGCTTCTTGTTGAGACGTATGTACCAGTTGCTCAAGTCATCGCAGACGAAGTCCTGCACCAGACGGCCAGCAGCGGTGAGGTCATAGTCCTCATAGGCGGTCTCGACCGACTTCACGAGGGTGTTGAGACGGCTTATTATCCACCTGTCAAAAAGGGGCCTGCTCTCATACGGCACCTTCTCCGATGAAGGGTCGAACTTGTCTATGTTGGCGTACAGCGCGAACACGGAGTAGGAATTGTACAGGGTTCCGAAGAACTTGCGGCGCACCTCCTCAACTCCGGCCTCGTCAAATTTCAGATTATCCCACGGCTGGGCGTTGGTGAGCATATACCAGCGCAGCGCATCGGGGCCATACTTGTCGAGAGCCTTGAACGGGTCCACGGCATTGCCGAGACGCTTGCTCATCTTGTCCCCGTTCTTGTCGAGCACGAGCCCATTGGAAATCACGCGGCGGAAAGCCGGCGTGCCGCTGACCATAGTGTGGATGGCGTGCAGGGTATAGAACCACCCCCTCGTCTGATCCACCCCCTCGGCGATGAAATCAGCCGTACAGCCGAAATCGGGGCTGTCAATGCCACGCAGCCCGGTCTGGGCATACGGCATCGAGCCGGAATCGAACCACACGTCGATAAGGTCGGTCTCACGAATCATCTTCTTCCCGGACGGGCTCACGAGGAAGATGTTGTCAACATACGGACGATGAAGGTCAATCTTATCGTAGTTCGCCTTCCCCATATCCTGCGGGGCGAAGCCCAGATCCCGGAACGGATTGGACTTCATGACTCCGGCGGCAACGGCCTTGTCAATCTCGGAATAAAGCTCCCCAACGGAGCCGATGCACACTTCCTCCTTGCCGTCTTCGGTCCTCCATATCGGGAGCGGCGTGCCCCAGTAACGGCTGCGGCTGAGGTTCCAGTCCTGGATGTTCTCAAGCCACTTTCCGAAACGACCGGTGCCGGTGGACTGCGGCTTCCACTCGATGCCGTCGTTGAGCTCCATCATCTTCTCGCGCACGGCGGTGGCCCGGATGAACCAGCTGTTGAGCGGATAGTAGAGCACAGGCTTGTCGGTGCGCCAACAATGCGGATACGAGTGGACCTTCTTCTCGATGCGGAAAGCCTTGTTCTGCATCTTGAGCATCACGCAGATGTCCACGTCCAGGGTCGGAGCGTCCGGAGACAGGCTGTCGTCGTAGGCGTTCTTGACATAGCGGCCCGCCCACTCGCGGTATTCCGGGGCGACCCTCTCGGCCACGTACTTCGGATCCATATCCTCGATGCGGAAGAAACGGCCCTTGAGGTCAACCTGAGCCTGAGGCTCTCCGGCAGAGTCGATCACCATGAGCGCAGGCACCCCGGCGGCCTTGGCCACCTTGGCGTCGTCGGCACCAAAGGTAGGGGCGATGTGCACGATGCCGGTACCCTCCTCCGTGGAGACGTAATCTCCGGAGATCACGCGGAACGCGCCCTCGTCCGGACGGAACCACGGAATCAGCTGTTCGTAGCGCATCCCCACGAGGGAAGAGCCCTTGAAACTGCCCGGCAGCACCTCGAAAGGAATCTTGTCACCAAACAGCGTCCCCACCAGAGCCTCCGCGACGATGTAGGTCGCCGGCGCGCCGGTGTAAGGATTGGAAGACCTGACCTTGACGTAATCGATGTTCGGCCCCACGCAGAGGGCGGTGTTGGACGGCAGGGTCCACGGAGTCGTGGTCCAGGCGAGGAAATAGAGTTCGTCCTCCCCCACCACCTTGAACTGCACGGTGCAGGTCGTGTCCTTGACGTCGCGATAGCAGCCCGGCTGGTTGAGTTCGTGGGTGCTCAGACCCGTGCCCGCAGCCGGAGAATACGGCTGGATGCTCTTGCCCTTGTAGAGCAGGCCCTTGCCGTAGATGTCCTTGAGCAGCCACCAGAGCGTCTCGATGTAGCGGTTGTCATAAGTCACGTAAGGGTCGTCCATATCGACCCAATAGCCGATGCGCTCCGTAAGCGTGCGCCACTCGGCGGTATATTTCATAACCTCGGCGCGGCAGGTGCGGTTATACTCCTCCACGCTGATTTTCCTGCCTATGTCATCCTTGGTGATGCCGAGTTTCTTCTCCACACCGAGCTCCACCGGGAGTCCGTGGGTGTCCCAACCGGCACGGCGGCGCACCTTGTAGCC
>CAVGYS010000120.1:0-4777 GCA_963633505.1 Oscillibacter sp. MSJ-31 | reverse complement strand
TCACCTCAGCTCGCTGTGGAAAGAGTATGGCAACGCCGTCAAGGCGGACAGGCCGCAGAAACAGATTTCGGTGCTTGAAGAGATCAAAAGGCAGGCGGAAGCGCAGCACCTTCCGTGGGACTTCTACGATGCCTGCGAAAAATATGTCCAGGCCCGTTCCGCGAGCAACTGGAAACTGCGTGGAGAACTGGAAGAGCAGATGTCCCGCGAACTTGAGAAGTTCGGAGAACCGGTCGCGATCGTTTACAGCGGGCACGTCCCGTCCGACAGCCTGCCCGGCTACCTCAAGGCCAACGCCGACAAACTGAAATCATCTTCCAACCCCGAATTCTGGTCAAGAGATTCGCGCATCAGCGGCTTCACGTACGGAGAGGCCCTGCCGAAACTTCTGGGCAGCGACTATGACTACGCCCTGTGGCGCCTGTTCAAGGAGAGAGGGGACGATTCAGCCGTATCGGCCCTCATGCACAAGACCTACGACGGGACATACCCTCTTGGAGAACTGCTCCGCTATTCCGAACTTGAATCAGAAGGGGAAGAAGGGGCGATGGGGAAACTATCCTCGGAGCACGCAGCTGACGCAGTGGGAATCCTGGCCGAAAACTATATGCTGAATAGACGCTACCAGAAACTGGAGAACGACGGCAATAGCTCCTCCGAAGATTTTCTCCGACTGCTGGAAGACTGCCGGGAGTCGCGCAAAAAGTCAGCATCACTCAAAGGCATCGACAAGACCATCGCCCAATGCTGCACCCAGGCGGAAACCATAATAAAACTTCTCAGCGAAAAGAAAATCAGAGCGTCGGTGGAAGACGGGCAGGCCGTCATCTTGCTCAGCAACCTCAAGAGCGTGACGATAAAAATCAACGATGGCAAGAAGAAGACCATATTCAAGACCGGCGTTGACAATCCCGTACGGAGTTTCCACGTCTATGACACGGTCAGAGTGAGGATTCCGGAACTTGACGACGGAGATTACGAGCTCGTCTGCTCCCCCGGCAAGACGAAGAACTTCTGCAAGTTCCACAAATACACTCTCTCCATGGCCAGCCGGACCAACTCGGACGGGCTCGGAGTATATGTGACGGACTACCTGAGCGGCAAGCCGCTGGAGCGCTACACCCTCACCCTCTTCCGCAACGACGAGGCCATCGCCTGCGCCGAAGTCGCTCAGGACGGCTTCACCGCCCTCCCGGGAGTCCTTTCCGACGGAATCGGAGGCAAATGGTCCAGATACTCCATTCAGGCAAGTTATCGCGACAATGACGGCATCGTAAGGAAAAACGAGAGACATTGGATACTGTCAAACAGCTACCTCAACGCCACTCCGAGAGACACTGCTAAAGAAGAGACGCATTGCCTGATTATCACCGACCGCTCGGCTTTCAGACCGGATGAGACGGTGCATTTCAAGGCGATTCTCTACGGAGGAGAAGACAAGTATGAGGCCGCCGCTGCGGGAATGAGCCTGACCGCCGTCCTCTACGATGCCGAGAACAAGGAAATCAGCCGTCAGGACCTCGTGACAGGGGAATATGGCTCCGCCGCCGGAGAATTTATCCTCCGCAAGAGTGCGCGGGGCGGGCTTTATTCCATCGCAATACTTCAGGGTGAACGGCGTCTGTGCGAGCGGAGCCTGCTGGTGGACGAATTCGTGACGCCGAGCTTCACCCTCGACTGGGAGCCAAACGAGAGAATATACCTTCCCGGTGACGGCGTGAGCATAAAAGGCAAGCTCAGATCCTATTCCGGACACAGCCTCGGCGAAGCCAAGGCAAGCTACAGCATAAGCGAATACGGGGACATCTATGATGGAGGAGAACTATCCGTGAGCCCAACGGGGGATTTTGAAATAAAATTCAGGTCCGACTCCAAATCCCGGCACTGGACAAATTACGTGATTACGGTCAAGGCCAGCGACTCCACGGGAGAGACCCTTGAATTCAGCCGTCATCTCACCGTGCAGCCCAATATCCTGAGCATCACCGACATAGACGGAAGCATCAAGGGCAGTTTCACCGTCAAGGACAGGGAGACGGGAGGAATCATGATTGGCTCCGACAAGCTGAGATTCAGGGTCAAAGCCAGCGGAGCGGACGGACAGACGACGCATCCGAGCCTTGATTGCAGCTACGAAGTGGTGCGAAACGGGAAGACCGTCTCCAAGGGGGACGTCCGCCCGGGAGAAACGCTCGAAACGCTTCTTCCCGAACCGGGCCTGTACACTCTCCGCACCGCCTGCGCCGCCACTTCGGAGAGCGGAGTCAAGGTCGTGGACAATAAAGACACGGACATCCTGTATATACCCGACTCCTGCACCACTCTCAACGATGACATCACCAGCCTCTTCAAGGAAACGGACGGAGATTCACTTGAGCTACAGATCGGCTCAACCGTCGGCCCGATATGGGCGGTGGCGGAGCTTTACGGCAACGGCGACACCCTCCTCGACAGGCAGATTGTAAAGTTCGACGGCGCCAAGGGGGAAAGCAGTTCCCTAAAGACAGTCCGCTTCACACGCAAAAACGGATATCCATCGGAGATGAGCATCAAACTGCTCTGGTTCAAGGACAAAAAGTGCTTCACTTATAGCCGGGATTTCAAACCGGAGCCTGCGGAAGATCATTTTCCGCTGAGTTTCAGCCGCTTCCTTGACACCACCGCCCCGGGCAGAGAATACAGTTTCGAAATCAGCACCCTGCCGGACGTCGAATGTGCGGCAACCATTTTCGACTCCGCCACAGAGACGCTCCGGACAAACGAGTGGAGAGCGGTGACAAGCCCCGTCAGGCAGCTGCGGGACGTTTCGTTCAGATTCACGACCGGCAGGTATGACGGCCGCTTCGACTTCATGGTGCAGGGAATCGCCGGCCTCATTGGCACGCGGCTTTTTGAAGGGAATGAAGAAACGGCCACGACTGTCCTTTATGACTCGGCCGAGATGGCGACTGCGAAGAGCAACGTGTCCGCCGCCGATGGCATTGCCGCGTCCGTCCGCAAGGATTTCGCCACCACCGTCTGCTGGGAGCCTTTCCTGCGTTCGGACAAGGACGGAAAAATCGAATTCACTTTCCACAACTCCGATAAGCTCTCGACATATTATGTTCAGCTTTTCGCACACGACAAGCGGATGCACAGCAGCGTGCTGCGGCGCGAAATGACGGTCACCCTGCCGGTGAAGATTTCAGTCGTGGAGCCTCTCTTCCTCTATGATACGGATCGCTATGCGGCAAGGGTCAGCCTCTCCAACGGCAGCGATTCCCCCGTCAAGGGGAAAGTATCGATCCGGCTTTTCAACGGGAAGGACTACAGGAGCGGGCAGGAAATCCTGGTAAGCGAACGCCCGGTCGAGCTCAAGGCGGGAGGCGGCGCGAGCTTTGACTGCCCCGTCTCCGTCAGCGGCTTGGAAAACCTCGGCCTGCTGGCCAGCTTCACCCCGAAGGAGGCAGGTTCGGGAGCGGATGCCGTTTTCGTCAGCATACCGGTACGCCCGGCCGTGCAGACTATCACGGAATCGCACTCCGCCCTGCTGAAAGCCGGGATGGACAGGGATTCTCTCATCCGGGAGCTTCGCGGTGAATTCGTCAATGGCGACGGCTCGGCAGCCACGGTCAAAGAAATCAGCATACTCCAGATGCTTAGAGCTGCAGTTCCCGACAGAATCTCTCCCGCGTCCAACGACGCTCTTAGCCTGTGCGAAGCCCTGTACGCCGATTATCTGCTGACAAAAATTCCGGACGCAGAAAGTATGGCAAGCGGAATGAGGGAGGAGATTTGCGCCAAGCTCATAGCCGCGCACAATGCCGACGGAGGATTCGGATGGTTCGCGGGGATGACTTCGTCCCCGATAATCACGGCAGTGCTTCTTGAGAGATTCGCCAAAATGGGTGACGGCTGCCCGGAAGAGCTTCGCACGCTTATTCCTCAGGCTGTCGGGTTCCTTGACAGGTCGTTCCTTAAGGACGAAGCAAGGCCGCTCTGGTGCGGAGGGTTGAGCATGGAGCAATACCTCAGCGTAAGGTCACTTTTCCCTGATGTAAAGCCCGACACCTCGGGGGCTCAAGATTTGAGGGAATTCCGCGAAGCGGCAAAAGACTATCTCGTGCCATCCGGGGAGAGGGGGCTGAATGGGCTCATCTTCGCCAAAGTGCGCAGGATCCGGACTCTGAAAGCCCTGCTTGACAGAGATGGAGGAGAAGAGCTCGCCGACTTCTTCGGAATCAAGGCCTTCACTTCCCTTAGGCTACGCGAATCTCTTGCGAAGGATATCCTCTCCCTTACGGAATACGCCGAGCCGCACAAGAGCGGCGGCACGTACTACCCCAACGCCGTCATGCCGTGGCGGGGCCTGCTTGAAAGCGAGCTGTACGCCCACTCCATGATCTGCGACCTGCTTTCGGAATGCGGGCAGGATGAAATCGCGGAAGGCATCAGGCTTTGGATTATGACCCAGAAGGAGACGCAGCAATGGGACAAAGACCCCGCCTACGTCGAGGCCCTCGCCTCCGTGCTCGCAGGCAGTAAGAAGACCCTTCAGTCAAAGGTCATCGCGCTGAGCCTCAGCGTAAGCCGTCCTTTCGATGAAGTGAAAGCCTCAGGCAACGGCTTCAGTATCAAGGAAGAATATCTGCTTAACGGCAATCTTCTCCAAGAGGGCGACATCCTGCATGTCGGAGACAAGATAAGCGCCAGATACGATATCTGGAACGAGGAGAACCGCAGTTTCGTCAGGCTGACAGCCCCAAGATGCGCCGCGCTGCGCCCTGTGGGTCAAGTC
>CAVGYS010000119.1:0-4886 GCA_963633505.1 Oscillibacter sp. MSJ-31 | reverse complement strand
GCTCGTGGCGGTGGCGCATCCTCTTTCGCAGCCTTTGCCATTTCTGCCAATAGTTTTGTCCGGCCAAGTGGGGTTTCTCCGGACAAACGTACCAAAACCAACTTTTGTCCGGCGAAAGGCCGTTTCCACGGACAAAACTATACCAAAAACCAACTTTCATCTGGTAGAAAGTCCATTCCCCTGGACATTCTGTTCAAACTGACGTGAGGGCTGCCATACCAAAACAAGCGCAAACAAGCGCAAAACAATAAATTTTTCTTTTTGCCGCGATTTTAGTATTTTTGTCTTGAGTATGGATTCATTTTCCGCCAAAATAAAAGTGGCAGAGCTTGTCGAAATCAATCCGGGCCTGCTCATGGTTCTCTCCCGTCTCGGCATTGTCGGCAGTTTCGGGGAGAAGACGATGTCTGAGGTTTGCATCCAGCATGGCTTGGACGTGAACACGGTGGTTTTGATATGCCGCGTGTATTCCTCTCCCGACTTCGTCCCGTCGGCCGAGGACCTGCGCAGGTGCAGCGTCGCGGACGTCCTCAGATACCTGCACTGCTCGCACGACTACTATCTCAAGGACGCCCTCGAGAATATGGCAGCCTCCATCGAGACCCTGATTGCGCCTTGCCAGAAGGACAGGCAGCAGGTGATATGGGACTTCTTCCGCCAGTACAAGTCAGAGCTCAAGGGCCACTTCGAATACGAGGAGGGGTCGGTGATCCCGTATGTCCAGAACCTTATGCTCGGACGGCACGACCCGTCGTTCAGCATTGACCGCTTCGAGGAGAACCATTCCAACATCGACGAGAAGCTTTCGGACCTCAAGAACATCGTGATGAAATCGTTGCCGCACGAATGCGACGATGAAAGGAGGATAAGCCTCCTGCTGTTCTTGTTCTCGCTCCAGAACGACCTGCGATCCCATACTTATATAGAAGACAACATCCTCGTTCCGCTGGCCCGTCTGCTCGAGAACCCGCTGTGCGGAGAAGTCGGGAGCAGGGAGGGCGAGAACGTCGAGGACAAGGGATCGGAGCTCTCCGACAGGGAGAAGGAGATACTGGTGAGCGTTGCGCACGGCATGATCAACAAAGAGATAGCCGACAAACACAACATCTCGATCAACACGGTCATCTCCCACCGAAAGAACATCAGCCGCAAGACGGGCATCAAAACCGTGGCGGGCCTGACTGTCTATGCGATACTCAATAACCTTATAGATATAAAAACCATAGAATAATGCTACAGCTGACGATTCCGGAAGGAGCGGATAGGGTGCTTCTTCATTCCTGTTGCGCACCTTGCAGCGGTGCAATCATAGAGTGCCTGCTTTCCAACGGCATCAAACCGGTCGTTTTTTTCAGCAATTCCAACATCTTCCCTTTCGAGGAGTATGAACGCAGAAGGGGGGAACTGCACAAGTATTGTGATTCCCTGGGAGTGGAGGTTGCAGATGACGTATATGACCACGAGGCGTGGAAGGGAGCCGTAGCTGCCGGCCTTGAGAAGGCTCCGGAGCGCGGTCAGAGGTGCGTCAGGTGTTTCCGTTTCCGTCTCTTCCGTGCCGCGGCCTGGGCCTCGGCGCACGATATCCGGGTGGTCACGACCTCCCTCGCCTCATCGAGATGGAAAAATCTCGACCAGATCAGTGCCGCAGGCGAATGGGCATGCAGCCTTGTGAACAGCGCCTTTCCGGATTCCGAGCCGCTCGTATGGTGGACGCAGAACTGGCGCAAGGGAGGTTTGCAGATACGTCGCGGTGAGATAATCCGCGAGCAGAAATTCTACAATCAGACATTCTGCGGCTGCGAGTTCTCAAATCACTTCGAGGGCGCCGGCAAGGAGAAGTCGCAGGAAGTAAAGCAGGACAGCGGTTCTGAGTAGTAAGAAGCTGTGTTGAAATAATCCCTCTAAGAAGAATATTGCAAGTTCGTTTTTTATGACTATCTTTGCGGTGTATTAGAACAATAGTACAATAACTATGTTGATAGAAGTAAAAGGCGTTAACAAGACCTACGACAACGGACAGCCCCTTCACGTGCTCAAGGGGATTGACCTGAGTATAGCCGAAGGGGAGTTCGTCTCCATCATGGGAGCTTCCGGTTCGGGCAAGTCCACCCTTCTCAATATCCTCGGCATTCTCGACAATTACGACAGCGGCGAATACCGCATCGACGGCACCCTCATCAAAAATCTCAGCGAGAGACAGGCCGCCGACTATCGTAATCGCCTGATAGGATTCATCTTCCAGTCCTTCAACCTGATTTCGTTCAAGACGGCGGTGGAGAACGTCGAGCTTCCGCTTTTCTATCAGGGGGTCGGACGCAAGATCCGTCACGAAAAGGCGATGGAGTACCTTTCCAAGCTCGGCATAGCCGACTGGGCGTCACACTATCCCAACGAGATGTCCGGCGGCCAGAAGCAGAGAGTAGCCATCGCGCGGGCCCTCATCACGAAGCCGAGAATCGTCCTTGCCGACGAGCCTACCGGCGCGCTCGACTCCAAGACCTCCGAAGAAGTGATGGAACTCCTCGGACGGCTCAACCGCGAAGAGGGGGTGACGATAGTCGTAGTCACTCACGAGAGCGGAGTGGCCAACTGCACCGACAGGATCATTCACATCAAGGACGGGGTTATCGGAAAGATCGAAGACAATCGCGAACATCACGCATCGGTGTTCGGCGCAGGAACCATAATGAAATGAAAGACGTATTCATCGAGATATGGGAGAGCGTCAGGCGCAATAAGCTTCGCACCTGCCTGACCGGGTTCGCGGTGGCCTGGGGCATATTCATGCTCATAGTGCTGCTCGGCTCCGGCAACGGACTGCTCAACTCCTTCCAGCGGGGCGGCGGGCGCATCGCCACCAACACGATGCAGCTCGGCGGCGGCTGGACCTCCAAGCCTTACGGCGGATTGAAGTCCGGGCGAATGATCGAACTGGACGAAAGGGACATAGCCATCACCAAGGGCGAACAGTTCTCCGACCACGTGGACGACGTCGTGGCGACGGTCGGGACAAGCACCACGGTGACGTATGGCCGCAGGTCGTTCGACGGCTACATTGAAGGCAACTACCCGGAACGTCTCGAAATGGAGAGGATAGACATTTTTTACGGCCGCTTCATCAACGACAATGACGTCAAGTACAGCCGCAAGGTGGTGGTGCTTCCCGAGAACAAGGTGGCGGATCTGCTTGACGGGAAGGCCCCGGTGTCTTCATTCATCGGGGAGAAGGTGAAGGTGGGCAATTTCCTCTTCACGGTGGTCGGTATCACCAAGACGGACCGGATGAGCAGCTCCAATCTTTTCTACGCTCCGTTCACCACGGTGAGGACGATATTCTCCAAGGGCAAGGTGATAGATGACCTCACGTTCACCTTCCACGGGCTCAAGACCGAAGAAGACAACGAACAGTTCGAGAAGGACTACAAGGCCGCCGTCAACCTGAGCCACGGTGCGGCGCCGGACGATGAGCGCGCCACCTGGATATGGAACCGCTTCACGCAGAACATGCAGATGGAGAAGGGCAACACCATCATCCGTGTGGCCCTCTGGATCATCGGCCTCTTCACCCTGCTCAGCGGCATCGTCGGGGTGAGCAACATCATGCTCATCACCGTCAAGGAGCGAACCCACGAGTTCGGCATCCGCAAGGCCATCGGGGCGAGGCCGTGGAGCATAATGAAGCTCATCATCGCCGAAAGCGTGTCCATCACGGCGGTTTTCGGCTACGTCGGGATGATACTCGGGCTGGTGGCCTGTGAAATCCTCGACAAGACTCTCGGACAGACCTCGGTCTCCGTGATGGATCAGCAGATAGCCATGCTCGTCAATCCTACCGTCGGGGTGGACGTGGCGCTGGAGGCCACTCTGCTGCTGGTGATTGCCGGAACTCTCGCCGGGCTCGCCCCGGCTCGCAGAGCGGCGCATGTGCGACCAATAGAAGCACTTAGAGCGGAATGAGATTCGATACTGACACATTCAAGGAGATAACGGACTCTCTGACCCGCAACAAGAGCCGCAGTCTGCTGACCGGCTTCGGGGTGTTCTGGGGCATCTTCATGCTGCTCTTCCTGTCCGGGGGCGGACAGGGGCTCAAACAGATGCTCTCCAAGAACTTCGAGGGCTTTGCGACCAACACCACCATACTCGTCCCGTCCAAGACAAGCAAGGCGTGGCTCGGTTTCAAACAGGGAAGATGGTGGGGCTTCACCTACAACGACATCCCGAGGCTCAGCTCCATGGTGCCGGAACTTGACGTGGTGACTCCGGTGGTGTCCCAGTGGGGGCAGACCGTGGTCAGGGACATAAACAGTGTGGAGGCCAGCGTGAAGGGAGTGTACTCCAACTATGCCGAGGTGGAGATTCCGAAACTCAAGTACGGCCGCTACGTCAACGATTCCGACATAGCCCAGGAGCGCAAGGTATGCGTGATCGGGAAGAGAATCTACACCTCCCTGTTTCCGGGCGGGGGAGATCCCTGCGGGAGCAGGATAAGGCTCGGCTCCATCTGGTTCACGGTCGTCGGGGTGGACTACCACTCCGGTGCGATGAACATAAACGGTACGGCCGACCAGACCGTGATCATCCCTCTGACGGTCGCCCAGAAGCTGTTTCACAGAGGGGACGGCGTGGACATGATATGCCTGACCGGCAAGGCCGGGGTGAGGATGTCCGAGATTGAGCCGAGAATCCGTCAGGTCGTCGCCAGGCAGCACAGGTTCGACCCCTCTGACAAACAGGCCCTCTTCGTCCTCAACACCGAAGAGATGTTCTCTCTGATGGACAATCTCTTCACGGGAGTGAACTTCCTCATTCTGCTTGTGGGTCTCGGGACCATACTCGCCGGAGCCATAGGCGTGAGCAACATCATGATGGTGACGGTCCGCGAG
>CAVGYS010000118.1:0-4915 GCA_963633505.1 Oscillibacter sp. MSJ-31 | reverse complement strand
GCCGTGGAACTACCTGTGGACTCACAAAAGATGGAAATAACAACCCTCAAAACCAATATTGAATTATGACTATCAAGGATTTGAAACCGGCGGCCGTGTGGGAGGCGTTCTATGGCCTCACCCGCTGCCCGCGCCCGTCAAAGCACGAGGAGATCGTAAGAAAGCACATCCTCGACTGGGCCAAGGAACATAACGTCGATGCTTTCGCGGATGAGACAGGCAACGTGATATTCCGCGTTCCGGCAACCCCGGGCTATGAGAACCGCAAGGGAGCCATCCTCCAGGGACACATGGACATGGTTCCCCAGAAGACCGTCGATACCGTCCACGATTTCCTCAAGGATCCGATCGAGACCTGGGTTGACGGCGAATGGCTCAAGGCCAAAGGCACCACTTTGGGGGCCGACAACGGAATCGGAGTCGCGCTCGGGATGGCCGTCGCACAGGACAAGAGCCTCAAGCACGGACCTGTGGAGGTGCTCATCACCTACGATGAAGAGACCGGCATGACCGGAGCGAACGCGCTCAAGAGCGGAATTCTCAAGGGGGACATCCTTCTCAACCTCGATTCCGAGGACGAAGAGGAGCTCTGCATCGGCTGCGCCGGAGGACTGGACGCCATCGCCGACTTCAAATACAAGACCCTCAAGACACCTGCCGGATATGTCGGATACAAGCTCGTGGTCAAGGGCCTGTCCGGCGGACATTCCGGGATGGACATCTCCCTCTACAGGGCGAACGCCAACAAGGTGCTGTCCAACGCCCTCGTCCCGGTAATCGAGAAATACGGAGTCAAGCTCACCGGCATCAAGGGCGGCAGCCTGCGCAACGCCATCCCGTTCGAGGGCGAGGCTGAGATTGCCGTACCGGCACAGAAAAGCGCCGCCGTGCTCAAGGCCATCCGCAAGAACTTCGCCGAGGTGACAGCAAGATACAAGGAAAGCGACCCTGCGATGTCCTGCACCGTGGAGAAGAGCAAGACCGCTTCCGGATACGTCGAGGATACAGTGGCCCTCAACGCCCTGAAAGCCATCTCGGCCTGCCCGTCCAACGTCATCAGGATGAGCCAGAGCATGCCGGGACTCACCGAGACCTCGATCAACCTCGCCGTGGTGAGGTGCGGCCGGGGGCATCTGACCGTCTCATCTCTACTCAGAAGCGCCGTCAACGAATCCAAGGCGGAGCTGGCGGCCACTGTCCGCTACATCTTCGAGTTCGCGGGTGCGAAAGTGAAGTTCACCGGCGGATACGGCGGCTGGACTCCCAAGCCGGACACCCCGATGATCTCGATGCTCAACGACATCCACACCAAGATGTTCGGCAAGCCGATGAACGTCCTCGCCACCCACGGAGGACTCGAGTGCGCGCTGCTCGGAGCCAAGTACCCGCATTGGGAGATGGTTTCCATAGGGCCTACCATCATGTACCCTCACTCCCCTGACGAGAAGGTCAACATCCCGTCGGTTCAGAAGACCTGGGACTTCCTCAAGGCGGTGCTCGAAGCTATCCCCGAGAAGTAAAACGTTTGGGACGAATGGCCCCGGAACTCAAAGAAAAGCTCATAGACTGGGCCGTGAAATACAACGACCCGGTCTATTTTGCCGAAGACCCGATAGCTTTCCCGCGCAAGTTCGCGCAGGAAGGCGCGAGTCTTGGGGACATAGAAATCGCAGCAGTGTTCGCCGCGCATTTCGCCTGGGGCAGAAGGGCCATGATAGTGAGAGACTGCCGCCGTCTTTTCGACCAGATGGAATGGCGGCCTTTCGACTACGTGATGTCCGGCGAGTGGAGAAGCGACACCTCCAGCATACACAGGACCATAAAATGGTCCGACGTCGCCATGATTTGCCGCAATCTCAGGGATTTCTACTCCACGGACCCCTCGCTTGAACCGTTGGGAGTCAAGCAGATCCGGCAGATAGTCTTCGGACAGAAACCCGACCCGAAGGCGCCTGACAAGAAAATCAACATGATGAGGCGCTGGCTGGTTCGGAACGACGGCAAGGTGGATCTGGGAATCTGGAGGCACACTTCACCCTCGCAGCTGCTGATACCGCTCGACGTGCACGTCCACGCTCAGGCCCTCGCACTGGGATTGACTTCCCGACGCAGCAGGGACGTCACCACGGTCGAAGAGATTACGGACGTGTTCCGGGAGATTTTCCCGTCTGACCCCGCAATGGGGGATTTTGCACTTTTCGGATACGGAATCGACAATGCCTAAATTGTACATACTTTCAGGATGCAACGGCTCGGGGAAGACCACGGCATCCTACACCCTGCTTCCGGACCTTCTGGACTGCAGGGAGTTCGTCAATTCGGACGAGTTCGCGAAGAGCCTCTCCCCCTTTGACCCGTCGGCGGCCTCCATCACGGCCAGCCGCTATATGCTGATGAAAATCAACTACCTGCTCGGACGATATGAAGACTTCAGCATCGAGACGACCCTGGCCACAAGGTCCCTTGTCAAAATCATCGAGGAAGCGCATTCAGTCGGCTACGAAGTGACCTTGCTGTACTTCTGGCTCAATTCGCCGGAACTCGCAATCAGGCGCGTCCGGGACAGAGTCGCCGCCGGAGGCCACAACATCCCCGACAACGTGGTGAGACGCAGATACGTCATGGGGCTCCAGTACTTCTTCGACACCTACCGCCCCATCTGCGACAACTGGATACTCGCCGACAACTCGAAGTCTCCGTTCACCATAGTGGCCAGAGGCTCGAAGCAGTATTCCTATGTCGAGGACAACGAAAAATATCACCTGATCTGGAACATCATACACCCGAATGAAAAATATTGACAGATTTTCTCTCTCCGAGGAAGAACTCCGGAGCATAGTCGCCGAGGGCCTGCGTTCCGGCGGAGACTGGTGCGACCTGTATTTCGAAGACACGGAATACGGAGATCTTCTCCTTCGCGACGGCGAAGTCACCTCCGGAGGACATCATATCGACTACGGATGCGGCATACGCGTTCTCAAAGGGGAGAAGACGGGCTACGCATACGCGGAGAGCACGGACTTCCGCTCCCTGATGTCCGCAGCCGCGACAGCGGGGTCCATCGCGTCGTGGAGCTCTCTCTCCACGGACTTCTCCCCGCAGAAGTTCTCCTCCTCCGGCCCGACGGAGGACAGGTATCCCATGCAATCCGACTGGAGGGAGGCCGACACCGCAGATCTCGCGCCTTTCCTCAGACGGCTCGAGAGCAGGATACGCAGTCTGGACGGCCGTGTGATCAAAGTGATCGCAGCCCTGTCCTGGTCGGTGAGCGAGATAGCGATGTACAACTCCCTCGGAGAACTGACCTGCGACCGCAGGCCCCTGGGCAGCGTCAGTGTGCAGGTCATCTTCCGCCAGGGAGACAGGACCGAGAACAGCAGCGTCTCCCGCAGTCTCAGAAAAGGAGTGGAGATGATCGGCGACGACGTGCTCGAAGACCTCGCCCGAAGGGCGGTACAGGGCATTGACGAAAGATTCCAAGCCCGCAGGCCCAAGGGCGGGCAGATGCCGGTGGTGATGGGGGCAGGAGCGTCCGGCATCCTGCTGCACGAAGCCATGGGACACGCGTTCGAGGCGGATTTCAACCGCAAGGGCCAGTCCATATTCTCGGACAAGATGGGCAAGAGAATCTGCCCGAAAGGCATCAACATCCTCGATGACGGGACCCTGTACGCCAACCGTGGCTCCTGCAATTACGACGACGAAGGCGTGCCCGGACAAAAGACGTATATGGTCACGGACGGCGTGCTGACCTCATATCTTCACGACCGCATCAGCGCCGCCTGGTACGGCGTGCGTCCGACCGGCAACGGCCGCCGCGAATCATTCCGCTACAACCCGATTCCGAGGATGAGGGCCACCTATATGGAGAGCGGAGACAAGGGAGGAGTCGGGGATCTGATCGCCTCCGTGCGGCACGGAATCTACGTGGACCAGTTCGCCAACGGACAGGTCAAAATCGGAGAGGGGGACTTCACCTTCTACGTGCGCAGCGGCTTCCTGATAGAAGACGGACGCCTTACGATGCCGGTCAAGGATATCAACATCATAGGCAACGGTCCGCAGGCCCTCGCCGACATCGAAGCCGTGGCATCAGACTTGAAGATAGACGAAAGCACCTGGACCTGCGGCAAGGAGCAGAGCGTGGCGGTCTCCTGCGGGATTCCATCCGTGCTCATACGCAATCTCACAGTAGGAGGAGAATGACATGATCGACAAGAAAGACATAGAACTTGTAAGCGAAAGCCTTGAGATGGCCGCGAAGGCGGGGGCGGAGAAAGCCCGCGCAACCCTGTGCAGAAGCGAGGAAAATCTTGTCGCCACCCTCAACGGCGAGGTTGACAGGGTCAGCCGCTGCGAAGACAGCTCGCTGAGCTTCGCGCTCTTCGCGGACGGAAGATTCGGAAGCTTCTCCACCAACAAGCTTGACAAGGACTCGCTGCGGGACTTCCTGGACAGTTCAGTGCGGATAGTCAGGGCCATGTCCAAAGACGAATGCCGGGACCTTCCCGACCCCCGGCGCTGCTGCACCACTGCGCGCACGGGAGACGAACTGGAACTGACAGATTGTCAAAGGGGGCTGCTGACCCAGCAGAAGAGGACACGGGTGGCGCTGGAGGCTTCCGTATATCGCGACGGTATACTCTCCGAGGAGGGGGAATACTCCGACAGCCTCTACCAGACCGTCGTGATGGATTCCAATGGAGTACTCTGCCTGCACGAAGAAACCTCCTTCGACTACGGAGTAGAGATAACGGTGGAGCAGGACGGAGAGAAATACAGCGGCTACTGGTGGGATTCGTCCTCCCGGCTCGACGGCCTCGATGCCCGCAAATGCGGAGAGAAGGCCCTCGAGAGAGCCTGCGCCCAGAGGGGTTCCGAAGCGGCCCCGAGCGGCAAATACAATATGGTCGTG
>CAVGYS010000117.1:0-4944 GCA_963633505.1 Oscillibacter sp. MSJ-31 | reverse complement strand
ATTCGCCTCCATGGATCAGTTCAACACCCTTTGGGAAGGCGACATGAAGGGCGGCCTGCCGGTACTCTTCAACGTGATGGACAACCAGTACGCGATGGGCGGGCAGACGAAGGGCGAGACGATGGGATACACCTTCCCTGCACGCCTCGGAGCCGGATTCAAGCCTGACGCAATGCACGCCGAGAGAGTGGACGGATACAACCCGCTCGCCGTCATCGACGCTTTCCGCCGCAAGAAGGCTCTCCTCGAGGAGAAGCTCGGACCGGCGCTCCTTGACGTCGTGACCTACCGCTACAGCGGACACTCCCCAAGCGACCAGTCATCATACCGCACCAAGGAGGAGATCGCCGCATGGGAGAAGGAAGACTGCATCATAGCCTTCGGCAACAAGCTCATCGAAGCCGGCGTAGCCGACCAGAAGGCTCTCGAGGGAATCCAGCAGGAGGTCAAGGACGTGATCTTCGACTGCTACAAGCTCGCCATCGACCCTGAGCTTTCACCTCGTATGGACCTCGTCAAGGACAACGAGCTGCTCGGAGACATGATGTTCTCCAACCAGAGCATCGACTCCCTGAGCGACGCCAAGCCTGACGTGCTGATGCCTCTCGAGGAGAATCCTCGCGTCAAGCAGATCGCCGGCAAGGAGAGATTCTGGCTCGACAAGGAGGGCAAGCCTGCCAGCAAGATGAAGACCTTCAACATCCGTGACGGCATCTTCGAGGCCGTGGTGGATCGCTTCTACAAGGACGCATCCCTCGTGGCATACGGCGAGGAGAACCGTGAGTGGGGCGGCGCGTTCGCAGTATATCGTGGACTCACCGAAGCCCTGCCTTATCACCGCCTGTTCAACTCCCCTATCGCCGAGGCCGCCATCATCGGCACGGCCATCGGATATGCGATGTGCGGAGGCCGTGTGATACCTGAGATCATGTACTGCGACTTCCTCGGCTGCTGCGGAGACGAAATCTTCAACCAGCTTCCGAAGTGGCAGGCCATGTCCGGCAACATCCTCAAGATGCCTGTCGTAGTCCGCGTGTCCGTAGGTTCCAAGTACGGCGCACAGCACTCTCAGGACTGGACTTCCCTCTGCACCCACATCCCGGGTCTGAAAGTCGTCTTCCCTGTCACTCCGTACGATGCCAAGGGTCTTATGAACTCCGCCCTCCAGGGCACGGATCCTGTCATCTTCTTCGAGAGCCAGAGAATCTACGACATGGGAGAGAAGTTCCACGAAGGCGGCGTGCCTGAAGGGTACTACGAGATTCCTATCGGGGAGCCGGACGTCAAGAGAGTGGGCAAGGACGTGACCTTCCTCACCATCGGAGCCACCCTCTACCGCGCCCTCGCCGCAGCCGACACCCTCAAGGAGAAGTACGGCATGGAGGCCGAGGTCATCGACGCCCGTTCGCTCGTGCCGTTCAACTACGAGAAGGTGCTCGAATCAGTCAAGAAGACCGGACGCATCATCATCGCCGGCGATGCCACCGCACGCGGATCCTACCTCAACGATCTCGCGGCCAACATCTCCGAGATGGCCTTCGACTACCTTGACGCAGCACCTGTAGTGCTCGGTTCACGCAACTGGATCACCCCTTGCCACGAGCTCGAAGAGGCGTTCTTCCCTCAGCCGGAGTGGTTCCTGGACGCCATCAACGAGAAGATCGTCCCGCTCAAGGACTATGTCCCGGTCAGCAACATGACCACGGCGGAACAGATACTCAGATCCAAGAAAGGCGTCTAGTATGACCGATGTCAACGCACACCTCCACACACCATACTCCTTCAGCGCTTTCGAAAGTGTCAGCCAGGCACTTGACATGGCGCTTGAGGAGGGGGTGAAAGTGGTGGGTATCAACGATTTTTATTCCCTTGACGGGTATAAGGAATGGAGCGAAGAGTGTGGCAAACGCCACCTCTTCCCTCTGTTTAACATAGAGTTCATCTCCCTCAACGTGGAGGACCAGGCAGCCGGAGTCAGGGTCAACGACCCCAACAATCCGGGACGCACCTACCTCAGCGGGAAAGGACTCGACTATCCCGTGACGCTCTCGGGCCGCGAAGCCAGGATGCTCGCCGACGTCAAGGCGGAATCCAACGCCCAGGTCGGGAAGATGTGCGAGAAGCTCAACGCCCACCTGGACAGTATCAAGGCCGGTTTCAACCTCTCGTTCTCCCGGATTGAGAAAGAACTCACCCGGGGCTCCGTACGCGAAAGGCATCTCTCCAAGGCCCTCAGGCTTGCAATCGACGGCAAGTTCACTTCGGACGCGGACAAGCTCTCGTTCTACGAAAGGCTGTTCTCGGGCAAGGAGCTCAAGAGTGACCTCTCGAACGCTGCCGCCGTGGAGAACGAGCTGCGCAGCAAGCTCCTCAAGGCGGGCGGCGCGGCCTTCGTACCGGAAGACCCCAAGGCCTTCCTCCCGATGGAGACCGTGCAGCGCATCATCGAAGCCGCAGGCGGCATCCCGACGTATCCGTTTCTGGCAGACGATGCAAAGGGCTGCTTCACCGACTTCGAAGAAGACCTCCAGAAGTGCGCCGACACCCTCAAGAAGCGAGGCATCCGCTCCTGCGAATTCATAACCACACGCAACACGACGGCGGTGCTCGAAAGCTACGCCGGCTACCTCGAAGACGAGGGATTCATCGTCACCTTCGGTTCGGAGCACAACACTCCGGCCCTGGAGCCGATCAAGCTGCGCACGCGCGACTGCGACCACCTCTCCGAGAAGCTGCGCGAAATCAACTACCGGGGCGCGTGCCTCACGGCAGCCCACCAGAACGGGCTCAAGACCGCAGAAGAGGGCGATGCGCTCATCACTAAAACGATAACGAAATGAAAGAAATAGAATCACTTATCGCCATTTCCCGCAAATACGGAGCAGATCCCCGCTTCGTGATTGCCGGAGGCGGCAACACTTCCTACAAGAACGCGGAGAAGCTCTGGGTCAAGGCCAGCGGCCACGCTCTCGCGACCATCACGGAAGACGGATTCGCAGTGCTCGACAGGGCGCTGCTCGCCCCAATGGGCAAAAAGAAATACAGCTCCGACACCGCGGAGCGTGAAGATCAGGTCAAGAACGACCTCGCCGCCGCCTGCATCACCAAGGACCGCAGGCCGTCAGTGGAGACCTCACTTCACGACTGCATGGGCTTCTCCTACGTGGTGCACCTGCATCCGACCCTCGTAGGGGGATTGATGTGTTCCGCTCACGCTGAGGAGAAATGCTCCGAGCTCTTCCCCGAGGCCCTCTACATAGCCTACACCGACCCCGGATATACCCTCTTCAAGAAAGTTTACGACAAAATCCAGAGCTACAAAAAAACCAAGGGGCACGAGCCGCAGGTGATTTTCCTGCAGAACCACGGCATTTTCGTCGGAGCCGACACGACGGAAGAGATTGAGAAGATCTACGATTCCGTCATCTCGACCCTCGAGTCTCAGGCCAAGCCGCTCCCGGAGGGAGAGGCTCCGATATGCGAGTGCGCAAGCGAAGTCATCCCCGCCATCAGGACAATCCTCAGCCGCTCCGGACGCGGGCTCAAGACTCTCAAGGTCACCAACAACGCCCTGCTGGAGACCATGATGGACAGAGTGGACACGGTGCTCTCCCCTTTCACGCCGGACGGAATCGTGTACTGCAAGTCAGAATACGTCTACCTCGAACCCAAGGACGCGGATGAGCTCGTCAAGCAGGCCGAGAAGAAGATCGAGCACTACGTAGCCAAGCGCGGACATACGCCTAAAGTCCTACTCATCAAGGGTATCGGCCTTGTGGCCGTCGGCGACAGCGCCAAGAACGCACAGATAATCACCGACGTGTTCACCGATGCCGTGAAGATTGCCTGGTACGCGGAGAGCTTCGGCGGACAGCACCCGATGAGCAGACGCCAGATCGAGTTCATCGACAACTGGGAAGTGGAGAACTACCGCCGCAAAGTCAGCGCCTCCGCCTCAAAGGGCCGCGTCGAGGGCAAGACCATCATCGTCACGGGCGCAGCCCAGGGCTTCGGCGAGGGCATAGCCCGCAACCTGATGAAGGAGGGGGCTAACATCGTGGTCGCCGACCTCAACGAAGCGGTAGGACAGAAGACTGCGGAGAGCTTCAACGCCCTGGCCGGAGCCAACCGCGCCATCTTCGTCAAGACCAACGTGGCCGATATGGACAGCCTGCACAATCTCATCAGAGAGACGGTGCTCAACTTCGGCGCGTTGGACGTGTTCGTGTCCAATGCCGGAGTGCTCAGGGCCGGAGGCCTTGAGGCGATGACCCCGGAGAACTTCGAGTTCGTCACCAACATCAACTACAAGGCCTACTTCTACTGCGCCAAGGTGGCCAGCCATCTGATGAAGATAGAGACCGCTCACGATCCGGAATATTTCGCCGACATCGTGCAGGTCAACTCCAAGTCCGGGCTGCGCGGCTCCAAGGCCAATTTCGCCTACGCCGGCGGCAAATTCGGCGGCATCGGACTCACCCAGAGCTTCGCGCTGGAGCTGGCTCCGTTCCGCATCAAGGTCAACTCCATCTGCCCGGGCAACTTCTACGACGGACCGCTCTGGAGCAATCCGGAGAACGGCCTCTTCGTCCAGTATCTCGCGGCGGGCAAGGTTCCGGGAGCCAAGACGGTGCAGGACGTCAAAAATTACTACCTCAGCCAAGTGCCTATGCGCAAGGGCTGCAATCCTGAAGACGTCACCAAGGCCATCCTCTATGCCATAGAGCAGACTGGAGAGACCGGACAGGCCATCCCTGTGACGGGAGGTCAGGTGATGCTGGCATAAAAATCATTGACGTGATGAAAAAATTACTGTTTGCACTGGCCGTGGCGTCATTGTCCATGTCGCTGACGGCGGGAGCGGCCCGGGATGAAGCCCGGCTGCTCAGATTCCCTGCCGTAGGCGGGGACAACATCGTCTTCTGCTATGCCGGCAATCTCTAC
>CAVGYS010000116.1:1041-4959 GCA_963633505.1 Oscillibacter sp. MSJ-31 | reverse complement strand
GGTGGTGACCATGCAGGAGACGTGGCGGTTGATGTCGTTGCGGAAGAGGGTCGGGGACTCCTTCGTGATGGCCCCGGCCTTGCCGTATGGGAGCAGGCCGCTCTTGACAAGGGCCTGGAAGCCGTTGCAGATGCCAAGGATCAGTCCTCCCTTGGCGATGAGAGCCTGGATTGCAGAGGATATCTCTTTGTTTTCAAGGACGTTGGCGATAAACTTCCCGCTGCCGTCCGGCTCGTCTCCGGCGGAGAAGCCCCCGGCGAGGGCGAGTATCTGGCATTCGGAGACGTTCTTTTTCATCTCCTCGATGGAGCTAAGGACATCCTCCGGAGTGAGGTTGCGGAACACTCCGAAGCGCACCTCCGCTCCGGCCGCGCGGAAAGCCTTGGCCGTGTCGTAGTCGCAGTTGGTTCCCGGGAACACCGGGATATAGACAAGAGGCTTCTCCACGGGGCCTCCCTGCCAGCGGGGCTCCACGTAGGCGGGAGAGTCGCACTTGAGATTGAGCAGCGGCCCGGTCTGGGAGGAGAGCGTTTTCTGCGGATAGATCTTGGAGTAGCGGGAGAGGTTCGCGCCGAGAAGTTCGTCTATTGCTATCTTCTCGCCGTTGATGCGCAGACAGCAGTCGTCGCCGTCCGTTACCGTGCCGAGAAGTTCGGCCCCCGGGAAGTCCAGCTCCCTGCCGGACTCGACAACAATCGAGCCGCAGAGGCAGCCGAAGAGGTCTTCTTCACGGATCGTGACGTCCGCCCCGAACATGTTGCCGAACGACATCTTGGCGAGGGCTTCGGCCACTCCGCCCATGCCAACGGCCCAGGCTGCGGTGACGTCCCCGGAGGCGATTGCTCCCCTAAGATAGTTCCACGAGGCCTTGAGCCCCTCCACGTCCGGCATCCTGTCGGCCTTCGGAGTGTGGCGGAAAAGGTATATCCTGTCGCCGCCCCACTTGAACTCCGGGGAAATCACCCTGGAGGCATCCACTGTGCAGATTCCGAACGAGATGAGGGTCGGAGGGACGTTGATATGCTCGAAAGTGCCGCTCATCGAGTCCTTGCCGCCTATCGACGGAAGGCCGAAGGCGAGCTGCATCCGGAGCGACCCCAGCAGGGCCGCGAGCGGCTTGCCCCAGCTGTGAGGGTCGGAGGTCATCCTCTCGAAGTACTCCTGGCAGGAGAAGCGCATGCGGGACCAGTCACCTCCGGCGGCCACGGTCTTGGCGCAGGCCTCGACCATGGAGTAGGCCGCCCCGTGATATGGGCTCCAGCTCGAGAGGAACGGATTGTAGCCGAAGGACATCATGCTCGCGGTGTCGGTATATCCGTCGGTCGGGAGCTTCTGCACGGAGACCTGAGTCTCGGTGGACTGGGTGACTCCGCCGAAAGGCATCAGGACGGTGGAGCGCCCGATGGTGGAGTCGAACATCTCTATCAGACCCTTCTGCGAAGCCACGTTGGGGTCCGCCATCACGGAGAGCATCTTCTCCCTGAGGGTGGCGCCCTCCGGACGGGCCGCGAACGGGTCCCTGTCCTCCACGGGGGCAATCTGTGCCGAGGCGTAGTGCCGCGCGCCGGCGCTGTCGATGAATTCGCGGCTGAGGTCGGCCACCTTGTCGCGTCCGTTGTACATCACCATCCTGCCGCTGTCCGTGACGTCCGCCACGTAAGTCACCTCGACGTTCTCGCTGTGGCAATAGCTCTCGAACTCCTCCCTGTCTGCAGCATCGACCACCACGGCCATCCTCTCCTGGGATTCGCTGATGGCCAGCTCCGTGCTGTTGAGTCCGCTGTATTTGACCGGGACGCGGTCCAGGTATATGTCAAGCCCCGGAGCGAGCTCGCCGATGGCGACGCTCACCCCTCCGGCTCCGAAGTCGTTGGATTTCTTGATGAGGCGGGTCACCTCGGGACGGCGGAAAAGGCGCTGGAGCTTCCTCTCCTCCGGAGCGTTGCCCTTCTGAACCTCGCTGCCGCAGGTCTCGATGGAGGCCTCGGTGTGCTCCTTGGACGAGCCCGTGGCTCCTCCGATGCCGTCGCGTCCGGTCCTGCCGCCGAGCAGGAGAATCACGTCTCCCGGAGCCGGGCTCTCGCGGCGGACGTTCTCCGCCTTTACTGCCCCGACCACGGCCCCGACTTCGAGCCTCTTAGCCACGTAGCCCTCGTGGTAGATTTCACGGACGTGGGTGGTGGCGAGGCCTATCTGGTTGCCGTAGCTCGAGTAGCCCGCCGCCGCCTTGCGGCTGATCTGCTTCTGTGGGAGTTTGCCCGGAAGAGTCTCGGACACGGGCCGGCAGATGTCCCCGGCTCCCGTCACGCGCATCGCCTGATATACGTAGGCCCTGCCGGAGAGAGGGTCGCGGATGGCCCCGCCCAGGCAGGTGGCCGCCCCGCCGAACGGCTCGATCTCCGTAGGGTGGTTGTGAGTCTCGTTCTTGAATTGCAGGAGCCATTTCTCCGTCCTGCCGTCCACGTCCACATTGACGTAGATGCTGCACGCGTTGTTCTCCTCGCTGACCTCAAGGTCTTCCAGAAGGCCTCTTCTGTGCAGGATGCGCGCTCCGATGGTGGCGAGCTCCATAAGGCAGAAGCTCTTGCCCTCGCGGGAGAGCTCGCGGCGAACCTGCTCGACTTCGTCAAGGGAGGCCTCGATCTCCCCCCGGATGAACGAGTCGTCCACGCTCACTTTTTCCAACTCCGTCGTGAAGGTGGTGTGACGGCAATGGTCGCTCCAGTACGTGTCCAGGATGCGGAGTTCGGTCTCCGTGGGCTCGCGATGCTCCCGGCGGAAATATTCCACAACCTCCCCGAGGTCGTCGGAGTTCATCGCAAGTCCCCACTTGCGGCAGAAATCCGGATATTCTCCCGGCTGCATGGCGGTGAAGCCCTCCAGCGAGGCGAGGGGCCTGATCTCTGCGGTCTCGCCGTAGGAGAGGGAGGAGAGGTCTTTCTCGCGGGACTCGACAGCATTTATATAATAGTGTCGGACGGCGGCGAGGGCCTCGTCCGTCATGTCGTCGTCAAAAATCAGCAGACGCGAGCTGCGGATGCGCACGTCGGCGGAAGGGTCGATAAGGTGCACGCAATCGACGGCGGAGGAGGCGCGCTGGTCGAACTGTCCGGGGATGTACTCCACGGCCAGGTAGCGGCGACCTTCAAGCGGGCAGCTGTCGCTCACCAGGTCGGTCACCCTCTCGCCGAAGACGGTGTAGCGGCACTTTTCGAGGAGTTCCGGGGAGAATCCGAAAAGGTCATAGACGTTCAGAAGCCTCAGGGAACGGATTGAGAGGGAGAGGTTTTCGTTGAATTCGCTGCGCAGGCTGTCAGCCTCGACCCGGAATCCGGAACACTTCTCCACAAATATACGCTGTGCTATCATATTTCTACAGTTCTGTCTGAAGTACTTTGTCCGCCTGCTTTTGCCTGAACTCGTCGAGGGCGGAGCGCAGTCGGGAATCCTGAAGGGCGAGTATCGAGACCGCGAAGAGTGCGGCGTTCTTCGCCCCGTTGATGGCCATCGTGGCCACCGGAACTCCGGAAGGCATCTGGACGATGGAGAGCAATGAGTCAAGTCCCCCCAGAGCGGCGCTCCTGATTGGGACCCCGATCACCGGAAGAGGAGTCATGGCCGCCGCCATCCCTGGCAGATGCGCCGCCCCGCCGGCACCGGCGATGACGACGTCAACCCCTCTGGAAACGGCCGAAGCCATATATTCACAGAAAAAACCCGGTGTGCGGTGGGCGCTGATCACCTTCTTCTCATAGGGGACGCCGAAAGCGTCGAGGGTCTCACAGGCGGCTGACATCACTTCCCAGTCGCTCTTCGATCCCATGATGATACTGACTTTCATTACTACTTTTCCCAAGAAAATGCAAATTTACAATTAAGAGTCGTGCTCTGCAAGATGAGTTTCCGACAATGCAATAT
>CAVGYS010000116.1:0-1031 GCA_963633505.1 Oscillibacter sp. MSJ-31 | reverse complement strand
GAAAATTCCGCTCAATGATACAGGACATTTTGCTCAGAGGCAGCGGTCCGGACATTCTGGTCAGGGACGGCATCATCTGCAGGAAGGGGTACGACCTGCAGGTCGGAGAGGGCGTTCACATCATCGACACCTCGGGTTGCCTCGTCACCCACGGATTCACCGACATCCACGTACATTTCAGAGAACCGGGATTCTCCTACAAGGAGACCATACGCAGCGGTTCGCTCGCCGCCGCGGCGGGGGGCTACACCACCGTCTGCGCGATGCCCAACCTCGACCCCGTGCCGGACAGCGAGGAGCATCTGGACGAGGAGCAGAGGATCATCGACCGCGACGCAGTGGTGGAAGTCCTCCCCTACGCCTCCATCACCAAAGGACGCAAAGGATTGGAACTCGTGGATATGGCCTCTCTCAAAAGGAAGTGCGTCGCGTTTTCCGATGACGGAAGCGGGGTGCAGGACGAGAGCATGATGCTCAAGGCGATGGAAAAGGCGGCTGAGGAGGGAGTCATCATCGCGGCCCACTGCGAAGACAATCGCCTGCTTCGCGGGGGCTATATACACGACGGGCGCTACTGCCGCGAACACGGGCACCGCGGGATATGCTCCGAAAGCGAGTGGGGGCAGATAAGGCGCGACCTCGAGCTGTGCGAGAAGACCGGATGCCGGTACCACGTCTGCCACGTCTCCACCGCCGAAAGCGTCAATCTGATACGGGAGGCCAAGAACAGGGGGTTGCGCGTAAGCTGCGAGACAGCCCCGCACTATCTCTGCCTCTGCGAGGACGATCTCAGGGAGGAGGGAAGGTTCAAGATGAACCCGCCGCTGCGAAGCGCCGCCGACAGGGAGGCGCTGCTGGACGGCCTACGGGACGGGACAATCGATGCGATAGCTACGGACCACGCCCCGCACAGCGACAGCGAGAAAGCCCTCGGGCTGGAGGGCAGCGCGATGGGAATCACCGGACTCGAGACGGCCTTCCCGGTGCTCTACACTCGCCTCGTGCTGGGCGGAAAGCTTGGTCTCGACAGG
>CAVGYS010000115.1:0-4980 GCA_963633505.1 Oscillibacter sp. MSJ-31 | reverse complement strand
AAACAAGCCGAAAAGTTATCCACACTCTCGGCTCTGACTTACAACTATTTACCCCAAAATCTACCCTTTTCGTCCCGCTTGTTTTGACCTATTACTTTCCGATGCAAAACTTTCCGAAAATCTCTCCGAGCACTTCGTCGTTGGTGACTTCGCCGACGATGGAGCCGAGGTGATAGAGGGCCTGTCGGAGGTCTTCGGCGAGGATGTCGGGGGTGCGACCGGCGAGAAGGGAGGCTTTGACGTCCTCGAGGGACTCCGAGGCCTTCATCAGAGCCTGATAGTGGCGGAGGTTGGTCACGATTGTCTGGTCGGAATCCGGAGCGGCGGACTTTTGAGACTCCGACAGCAGCCGTTTCAGCTCGTCGAGCCCATCTCCTGTCTTGGCGGAGACACGAAGCAACTTCAGTTCTTCTACCCCGCTTCGCCTCTCCGCTGAAATGCGCAGACGCTCCGCCATGTCATCAAAAACGGAAGCACCTCCAGGACGCACGTCCGTCTTCAAAACATCGACTTTGTTCAGCAGTACAATCAGCCTCTGAGAACGCAGGTCCAGTCTGGCGACAATCTCGGCGAGCGAAGATTCGTTCTCCTCCTCAGAACTGCCGGCATCAAACAGGGCGAGGACGACAGAAGCCTCGGACATCTTCTTGTACGAGCGTGAAATGCCGATTTTTTCAACCTTATCGGTCGTCTCCCGGAGGCCGGCGGTGTCTATGAAGCGGAACAGAACCCCGTCGATGGTCATCGTCTCCTCGACGGTGTCGCGGGTGGTGCCCTCAATATCCGAGACTATGGCGCGCTCATCGCAGAGAAGGGCGTTAAGCAGGGTGCTCTTGCCGGCATTGACCGCACCGACGATGGCGACCGGCACCCCGTTGCGAAGCGCGTTGCCATAGCGGAAAGAATCGGTGAGTGAACGAATGTGCCGCAGCACGTCGTCAAGCAGCGAGGAGAGTTTCTCCCGGCTGGCGAATTCCACGTCCTCCTCGCTGAAATCCAGTTCCAGTTCGAGCAGGGAAGTCATTTTCAGCAGCTCGTCCCTCAAGCCCTTCAACTCCTTGGAAAATCCTCCCTTCAACTGGCTGAACGCCACCCTGTGCGCGGCTTCGCTCCGGGCGGAAATCACGTCGGCGACGGCCTCAGCCTGGGACAGGTCCATCTTGCCGTTCACGAACGCCCTTTGGGTGAACTCGCCGGGGCCGGCGACACGGGCCCCCGAGTCAAGCAGCCGCTGCACAAGAGTTTCGACAATATATTTCGACGCGTGACAGGAAATCTCCACGGAATCCTCCCCGGTGTAGGAATGCGGCGCGCGGAAGACGCTCACCAGCACTTCGTCCAGAATCTCCCCGCTGCGCTGACCGGCATAGACGGTACCGTAGTGCAGCGTGTAGCCGGCGGCCTGAGCAAGATTGCCCCTTTTCAGGCTGACGACCCTGCCTGCAAGTTCCGGGCATCCTTTCCCGCTGAGTCTCACTATTGAAATGGCCCCGGTTCCGGGAATTGTCGCCGGAGCGCATATTATATCGTCTGCAAACATGGAATTCATGCTGCAAATTTAGCAATCGCCCAAAAAATATCTTCGATTTTAGTTAATTTTGCATCCCGTATCCACAAAGGATATTTGCCGAAGAATATTATGGTTGAGAAAAAGACGAAAATCATATGCACCATCGCCGACAACCGCTGCGACGTGGATTTCCTCCGCCGGCTGTATGAAAACGGGATGAACGTGGTGCGTATAAACTCCGCCCACGCGACTCTCGAGGGCGCGCAGAAAATCGTGAACAACGTAAGGAAGGTTTCCGACAGGATAGCCATACTCATAGACACGAAGGGGCCGGAGGTCCGGCTTACCCAGATGGCCGATTCAGTGGGATTCATCGCGAGAACGGGGGAGAGTGTGGAGATAATCGACGACCCTTCCCAGGCCTGCCGCAAGGGAGTCTTGTACACGACCTATCCGCACCTATCCGACGACGTCCCCGTGGGTTCCGACATACTCATCGATGACGGCTCCGTGGATCTTTCCGTCATCGGAAAGGAAGAAGGGAAACTCATCTGCAGGGTGATGAACGAGGGGATAATCAAGGGACACAAGAGCGTCAACATCCCTTCAGTGCACATAAACCTCCCTGCGGTGACCGAGAAGGACCGCAAGTTCATCGGCTGGGCGATCGATGCCGACATAGACTTCATAGCGCACTCCTTCGTCCGCAGCGCGCGCGACCTGCACGAGATTCAGGAAATCCTGGATTCCCGCGACAGCCATCTGAAAATCATCGCCAAGATCGAGAATCAGCAGGGAATCGACAACCTCGACGAGATCCTTACCTACAGCTACGGGATCATGGTCGCCAGGGGAGACCTGGGAGTTGAGATTCCGGCCGAGCGCATACCGTTGATACAGAGGGATATAGTAAAAGCGTGCCGGGATCGGAAAAAGCCTGTCATCATCGCAACCCAGATGCTTCAGAGCATGATCGAGAACCCGCGTCCGACAAGGGCCGAGGTGACTGACGTCGCCAACGCCATCTTCCAGAGCGCCGACGCCATAATGCTCAGCGGCGAGAGCGCGTTCGGAAAATACCCGGAGGAGGCGGTGAAGACCATGACCCGAATCGCGCAGCAGACGGAAAAGACCATTGACGTCAACCTGGAGCTCAACCTGCGCAAGGCGGTCAAACCAGTGGCCGTGGTGCTGGCGAGGGCGCTTGTGGCGGCCACCCACGAGCTGCCGGTGAAGGCCCTGGTGTTCGACACCTACACCGGGCGCGTTGGACGCTACCTGTCCACCTTCCGGCCCAAGGTGCCCGTCTATGCCATGTGCTACAACGGCTACACCATGAGGGAGCTCGCTCTCGTGTTCGGAATCAAGGCCTATCCTTTCTCCAAGGTCAGCGACAAGGAGGAATTCTCCGCCAAATCGATTGAGATCCTGACCCGTGACGGCAAGATATCGCAGGGAGATCTCATCGGCTTCATCGGCGGCGTGTTCGGTGCCCAGATAGGGGCCACCTATATGGAATTGAAACGCGTGTAGAGTTTGAAAATATCGACTTTTTCAGTATCTTCGCAGCGCGAAAAACTCACACATACAAGAATATGATTTACACGAAAGAAGTGCAGCAGATGTGCTGCGTTGCAAAAGGCGCCAACCACGCCAACGCCCCAATCCCTGAAGAAGGGAAATGGGTGCATGCAAAGGAAATCAAAGACATCTCCGGCCTGACCCACGGCATCGGCTGGTGCGCACCTCAGCAGGGAGCCTGCAAGCTGACTCTGAACGTCAAGGACGGCATCATCGAGGAGGCTCTCGTCGAGACCATCGGATGCTCCGGCATGACACACTCGGCCGCCATGGCTTCCGAGATTCTTCCGGGCAAGACGCTCCTCGAAGCACTCAACACTGATCTTGTCTGCGACGCCATCAACACGGCGATGCGCGAACTCTTCCTCCAGATCGTTTACGGACGCACGCAGTCAGCCTTCTCCGAGGGCGGACTTCCTGTCGGCGGCTCGCTCGAGGATCTCGGCAAGAACCTCCGCAGCCAGGTCGGCACGATGTACGGCACCAAGGCCAAGGGCAGCCGCTACCTCGAGATGACCGAGGGTTATTGCACCCGCATGGCTCTCGACGCCAACAACGAGGTGATCGGCTACGAGTTCGTGAACCTCGGCAAGCTGATGGACGCTCTCAAGGGCGGTGCTACAGGCCCTGAGGCTATTGAGAAGGCCAAGGGAACCTATGGCCGTTTCGCCGAGGCTGTGAAGTATATTGACCCACGTAAAGAGTAAGAGACAATGGCACTTTTTGAAAGCTACGAGCGTCGCATCGATCAGATCAATGCAGCTCTCAACAAATACGGAATCAAGGACGTCGATGAGGCCAAGGCCATTTGTGACGCCAAGGGTATCGACCCTTACAAGATGTGCGAAGACACCCAGAAGATCTGCTTCGAGAATGCGAAGTGGGCCTATGTCGTCGGTGCCGCCATTGCCATAAAGAAAGGCGTGAAGAACGCCGCCGAAGCCGCAGAGGCCATCGGAGAGGGACTTCAGGCATTCTGCATCCCGGGATCCGTGGCTGATGACCGCAAGGTGGGCCTCGGACACGGCAACCTCGCCGCACGTCTTCTCAGCGAGGAGACAGGCTGCTTCGCCTTCCTCGCCGGTCACGAGTCATACGCCGCCGCCGAAGGAGCCATCAAGATTGCGGAGATGGCCAACAAGGTGCGCAAGAAGCCTCTTCGCGTCATCCTCAACGGTCTCGGCAAGGACGCCGCCAAGATCATCTCCCGAATCAACGGATTCACCTATGTCCAGACCCAGTTCGACTACTACAGCGGCAAGGTCGAGGTGATTTCCGAGACCAAGTACTCCGACGGAGTTCGCGGGGGAGTGCGCTGCTACGGCGCTGATGACGTTCGCGAAGGCGTAGCCATCATGTGGAAGGAGGATGTGGACATCTCCATCACCGGTAACTCCACCAACCCGACCCGTTTCCAGCATCCGGTAGCAGGCACCTACAAGAAGGAGCGCACCCTCGCCGGCAAGCCTTACTTCTCAGTTGCGTCAGGCGGCGGTACCGGCCGTACCCTCCATCCGGACAACATGGCCGCAGGTCCTGCTTCTTATGGCATGACCGACACGATGGGCCGTATGCACTCCGACGCTCAGTTCGCAGGTTCATCATCAGTTCCGGCGCACGTCGAGATGATGGGCTTCCTCGGAATGGGCAACAACCCTATGGTCGGAGCAACGGTCGCAGTCGCAGTTGCTGTCGCTCAGGCCCTGTAGACTAAAGAGGGCATAATATAAAGGGTGGCCGGGAAGTCAAAAGACTTCAGCCACCCTTTCTTTTTTATTCGTGCTGGTAAATGCTTCTTATTTCTTGTATTTATAGAATCCTTCTCCGGCATTGACGCCCAGTTTGCCTTCATCTATCATCTGCTTCAATTTCGATGCGATGATTCCCGA
>CAVGYS010000114.1:3186-4989 GCA_963633505.1 Oscillibacter sp. MSJ-31 | reverse complement strand
GTAGAGTCTGATAGTCAAGACCTTCCGTCCACGCTTTCATCGCTATCGGCTGCACCGTATCGTAAGCCTCCTCGCGGGAGAGCCCCTTGGAGATGAGCAGATTCATCACCCGCTGCGCAAAAATCACCCCCTTGGTCTTGTAGATGTTCTCCAGCATGTTCTCGGGATACACCACAAGATTCTCAAGTATCCCCTTCAGACGGCAGAGCATATAGTCGAGCAGCTCCGTCGCATCCGGAAGTATGATGCGCTCGGTGGAGGAATGCGAGATGTCCCTCTCGTACCAGAGAGCCTGATTCTCGCAGGCCGTCACCATATAGCCGCGCATCACGCGGGCGCAGCCGCAGATGTTCTCCGAAGAGATCGGGTTCCTCTTGTGAGGCATCGCGCTTGATCCCTTCTGTCCCTTGCGGAAAGCCTCCTCGGACTCCCTCACCTCCGTACGCTGCGAATTGCGGACCTCGGTCGCCATCTGCTCGAGGGTCCCCGCTATCACCGCCAGGGTAGCCATATAGTAGGCGTGACGGTCGCGCTGAAGCACCTGCGTGGAGATGTTGGCCGAGTTGATGCCGAGCTTCTCGCACACGTAGTCCTGAATGAACGGCGGAATGTTGGCGAAATTGCCCACGGCCCCGCTCATTTTCCCTGCTTCCACTCCCCGGGAGGCTTGCTTGAAACGCTCGATGTCGCGCTTCATCTCCTCATACCAGAGGGCCCACTTCAGCCCGTAGGAGGTGATGTCGGCGTGTATGCCGTGCGTCCTGCCTATGCACGGAGTGGACTTGAACTCTCTGGCTCTCCCCCGGAGCATCTCGAGGAACTCCTCCATGTCCTTGAGAAGAATCGCGTCCGCCTGCTTGAGAAGGTAGCCGTTGGCCGTATCCACCACGTCGGTGGAGGTGAGGCCGTAGTGCACCCACTTCCGCTCTTCGCCCAGACTCTCGCTCACGGCCCTGGTGAAAGCCACCACGTCGTGCCGGGTAACCTCTTCTATCTCCCTGATTCTGTCCACGTTGAAGCTGGCGTTCTCCCGAATCTTCTCCACGTCCTCCGCAGGGATGACCCCGAGCCTGCTCCACGCCTCGCAGGAGAGGATTTCGACCTTGAGGTAGGCGTTGAACTTGTTCTCCTCGGTCCAGACGTCCCTCATCAGCTTGCGGGAATATCTCTCTATCATAACGCGGCGTTTTTCTTAAGGAACTCATTGACACCGGCCTCGATACGGGAAAGCACGTCAGCGGATTCCGCCGGGACGAACTTCTCGCCCACGAGGTGCTCGTACAACTCGACGTAGCGTGAGGTGATGCCGCTCACGATTTCAGGAGTCATCTCCGGGACCTTCTGCCCCTGCTGACCGCTGAAGCCCTCCGACATCAGCCACTCGCGCACGAACTCCTTGAGAGCTGGCGCTGCCTTTCACCCTTGGCGAGGCGCTCCTCGTAACCCTCGGCGTAGAAATAGCGCGATGAGTCAGGGGTATGAATCTCGTCCATCAGGATGATCCGGCCGTCGCGCCTGCCGAACTCGTATTTGGTGTCCACGAGGATAAGCCCCTTGGCGGCGGCCATCTCGCAGCCGCGCTCATAGAGGGCCCGGGCATACTTCTCCAGCTCGGCATAGTCTTCGGCGGAGACTATTCCCCTTGCGATGAGCTCCTCCGGGCTGATGTCCTCGTCGTGCCCCTCGGCGGCCTTGGTGGTCGGAGTGATGATCGGAGTCGGGAACTTCTGGTTCTCCACCATCCCGTCCGGCATCGCAGCCCCGCAGAGACTGCGCTTCCCGGCCTTGTATTCGCGCCAGGCA
>CAVGYS010000114.1:864-3176 GCA_963633505.1 Oscillibacter sp. MSJ-31 | reverse complement strand
GGCATGTCCGGTAAGGTAGCCGCGGATCACCATCTCGACCTTGAACGGCTCGCAGCGCAGGCCGGCGGTGACCATCGGATCGACCTCGGAGAGCTTCCAGTTGGGGATGATGTCAGACGTGGCGTCCAGGAACTTGGAGGCTATCTGGTTGAGAACCTGCCCCTTGTAGGGGATTCCCTCCGGCAGGACGACGTCGAACGCCGAGATGCGGTCGGTCGCGACCATCACGAGGTAGTCTTTTCCGATGCCGTACACATCGCGGACCTTGCCTTGATACTTGGCTGTCTGGCCCGGAAAATTGAAGTCAGTGGAAACGATTGCTTTCATCTTGAAACTTATGGGAACATTATCCTACGAAGTTAGATGTTTTTTCTCAGTATCCGAAAAAATCTTGCTACATTTGTCCCTATGAATCACCAGGACAGAGAGCTTCACGAAGAATGCGGAGTATTCGGCATCTATGGTGTCCCCGATGCCGCCAATCTGGTCTATTACGGGCTTCACGCCCTCCAGCACCGCGGACAGGAAGGATGCGGCATCGTGTCCCGCACCGATGAGGGGACTCTCAGGAGAGTCAAGGGGGAAGGACTGGTCACGGAAGTATTCAACGGCGACAAGATAGCCTCCCTGCAAGGCTCCATGGCCATCGGGCACGTGAGGTACTCCACCACGGGAGGCGGCGGAATAGAGAACGTGCAGCCTTTTCTCTTCCACCACAACACCGGTGACTTCGCCCTTGCGCACAACGGCAACATCGTGAACTCCGCACAGTTACGGCGCTACCTCGAAGACCGCGGAAGCCTCTTCCAGTCCTCCTCCGACAGCGAGATTCTCGCCCACCTCATCCGCAAGGACACCCGCGAGCGCAAACGCCCGAGAATCTTCGCCATACGCGAAGCCCTCAACATGATCGAAGGGGCTTTCGCCTTCCTGATAATGACGGAAAACCGCATCTACGTCTGCCGCGACAAGCACGGCCTGAGGCCGCTGTCCCTGGGAAGGATAGGCGACGGATATGCGGTCAGCAGCGAGACCTGCGCGTTCGACGTGATCGGGGCGCAGTACCTGAGGGACATCGAACCGGGGGAAATCGTGACGATAGACCACAACGGCCTCCGTTCCAACCGCTATTCGGACTTCTACCACCACTACATGTGTGCGATGGAGTATATCTACTTCTCCCGCCCGGACAGCGACATAGAGGGTTGCAACGTACACAATTTCAGAAAGTTGAGCGGGAAGCTCCTCTTCCGTGAAGCTCCCGCCGACGCGGACATAGTGGTGGGCGTGCCCGACTCCAGCCTGAGTGCCGCGATGGGTTATGCCGAAGCCTCGGGGTTGCCCTACGAGATGGGCCTCATCAAGAGCAAATACGTGGGACGCACCTTCATCCAGCCGTCACAGGAGCTGCGCGAGAAGGGTGTCAGGATGAAAGTTTCCGCCGTCAAGACCATCGTCAGCGGGAAGAGGGTCGTGCTGATCGACGACTCTCTCGTCCGGGGCACAACCTCCAGGAGAATAGTGAAGATGCTGCGCGAATCCGGGGCCAGAGAGGTCCACATCCGCATCGCCAGCCCTCCCATCAAAAGCCCATGCTTCTACGGAGTGGACATCTCCACCTACGACGAGCTGATCTGCGCGCACAAGAGCATTGAAGAAGTGCGGGAGATGCTCGATGCGGACTCGCTCGCCTTCCTTTCGGAAGCCGCCCTCTACGAGGCGGGGCACCGCAGCGAACTCTGTCTCGCCTGCTTCAGCGGCAACTACCCGACCTACCTCTACCAGAGCATAGAGGAAGCCAACAAAGACGGAAAATTCTAAGAAGCTGTTTTGAAATGTTACGCGAAGAAACTGTTTTCGGCCCGATACATAGCCGGCGTCTCGGCTCATCGCTGGGAATCAACCTCTTGCCCCGGAACGGCAAGATATGCAACTTCGACTGCATCTACTGCGAATGCGGGTGGAACCGCGACGGCCTGCAGGACAAGACCCTGCCCTCCGCAGCCGACGTCAGAGAAGCTCTTGAGCGCAAGCTCCGGAGCCTGAGCGCCGAAGGCGTGGGGATAGATTCCATCACGTTCTCCGGAGACGGGGAACCCACCCTCAACCCGGAGTTCCCGCAGATAATCGACGACACCCTCGCCCTGCGCGACCGCCACTACCCCAAGGCCGCCGTATCGGTGCTCTCCAACGCCACAAGGGTTCACGTGCCGGCCATTTTCGAGGCTCTTCGCAAGGTGGACAACCCGATAATGAAAATCGATGCGCCTACTTCGGAGCTCGCCTCCCGCATCAACAAGCCCTTCCCCGGA
>CAVGYS010000114.1:0-854 GCA_963633505.1 Oscillibacter sp. MSJ-31 | reverse complement strand
CCCGGATACGATCCTGCCAAAGTGGCGGAAGATCTCAAGCGCTTCGGTGGCGACTTCGTGTTGCAGACCATGTTCCTAAAGAGCAGCGACTTCGACTCTTCAAGTCCGGAAGTGCTCGACGGCTGGATGGCAATCGTGAGAGAGCTGCATCCGCGCGAAACAATGGTCTATACCATCGCCCGCCCGACTCCGCAGCAGGGGCTGGAAAAATTCAGCGAAGAGAGGATGCGCGAGCTGGTGAAGCCTCTGCTGGACGAGGGGTTCAACATAAGCATCAAAGGATAGATTTATGTGGAAATTCTACGCCCTGCTCTCCGCATTCTTCGCGGCGCTGACCGCCATCTTCGCCAAGGTGGGAGTGAGGGACATCAATTCGAACTTGGCGACCGCCATTCGCACCACGGTGATACTCGTCATCACTTGGGGCATCGTGCTGTTCGGCTCGCATCTTGGCGAGATAAAGGAGATTCCGCGCCATTCGTGGCTGTTTCTCGTGTTGAGCGGTGCGGCTACGGGTCTCTCGTGGCTGTTCTACTTCAAGGCGTTGCAGACGGGCGACGTGTCCCGCGTGGCACCGATTGACAAGTTGAGCGTGGTCATCACCATCTGCCTGTCGTGCCTCTTCCTGAAGGAAGAGATCAGCCCGCGCGTGGTGGCCGGGGCCTTGCTGATAACCTGCGGAAGCATCATCATGCTGCTGAAATAAGGCTTACTGCAAAAAAGAAGGAAGCCCCTCGAAAGAGCCTCCTTCCCTACAGTTTTCAATAGCGGATTACTTCCTAAGATCGACCTTGATGACGGTGACGTTGTCCTCCCCGGAAAGGTTCTTCGCCTCCTTGCTTCCCGGCTTGTAA
>CAVGYS010000113.1:1675-5021 GCA_963633505.1 Oscillibacter sp. MSJ-31 | reverse complement strand
CTCCGAAGGTCATCCCGACAAGGTCGCTGACCAGATTTCAGATGCAATTCTCGATGAATTCCTCCGCCAGGACAGGGAGGCCAAAGTCGCGTGCGAAACTTTCTGCACGGCAGGACTCGTAGTCGTCGGCGGGGAAGTGCGCAGCGAAGACGCTTACGTGGACATCCCGGCCGTGGCGCGGCGCGTCATCAGCAGAATCGGCTACAACAAGGCCGAATACGGGTTCGACGCCTCCTCCTGCGGCATCATCTCCACGATTCACGAGCAGAGCGCGGACATCAACCGGGGCGTAGTGCGCTCCGAGCCGCTCAAGCAGGGGGCTGGAGACCAGGGGATGATGTTCGGCTACGCCAGCATCGACACTCAGGAATATATGCCTCTCGCCCTGTCCCTCGCCCACAAGATGCTCATCGTCCTCTCCGACATCAGGCACAATGAGCCGGAGCTGATGCCGTATCTGCGGCCGGACGCGAAATCCCAGTTCACGGTGGAATTCTCCGAAAGGCACAAGCCGCTGCGCGTGCACACCATAGTGCTCAGTACCCAGCACGATGACTTCGGCACCGATGAGCAGATGCACGACCGCATAGAGAAGGACGTGCGCGAGATAGTGATCCCGCGTCTTATCGCCTCCCTGCCGGAAAAGACGGCGCGCCTTTTCGACGACAAGTTCATCCTGCACGTCAACCCGACCGGCAAGTTCGTCATCGGCGGCCCTGCCGGGGACACCGGCCTGACGGGACGCAAGATCATCGTTGACACCTACGGCGGACGCGGGGCTCACGGCGGCGGAGCATTCTCCGGCAAGGATCCTTCCAAGGTGGACAGGTCCGCGGCATACGCGGCAAGGCACATAGCCAAGAACCTCGTCGCGGCGGGAGTGGCCAAGGAGTGCCTCGTCCAGGTTTCGTACGCCATCGGAGTGGCCGAGCCGGTGAGCATATTCGTGGACACCTACGGCACCGCATCCATCCCGGGCCGCTCCGGAGAGGAGGCAGACGCCTTCATCGCCGACAGGATAGGGAAGATCTTCGACCTGCGCCCGGCGGCCATCATTGAGCGTTTCCAGCTCAAGAACCCCATCTACGAGCCTTGTGCCGCCTACGGGCATTTCGGGCGCGAGCCTTATGTCAAGGACGGGATGCAGTTCTTCGGCTGGGAGAAACTTGACAGCGTGGAACGCATCAGGAAAGAATTCGGAATATGAAACGGGACAAGGCCCCAAAGGTCAACATCAACAACAAGAAAGCCTCTTTCGAATACGAGTTTCTGGAGCAGTACGACGCCGGCATCGTGCTGGTGGGCACCGAGATAAAGTCCATCCGCGCCGGGAAGGCCTCGCTTCAGGACGCATACTGCTACTTCTCGGGAGGGGAGCTCTATCTGCGCGGGATGAACGTTGCGACCTACTTCTGGGCTTCGGCCTGGAGCAGCCACGAGCCCCTGCGCGACCGCAAGCTGCTTCTCACCGCGCGTGAGCTGCGCCACCTTGCGCAGGCTGTCAAGACCAAGGGCCTCACCATCGTCGCCACGAGGGTCTATCTCTCCGACAACGGCTACGCCAAGGTTCACATCGCCCTGGCCAAGGGAAAGAAAGAGTACGACAAGAGGGCCAGCATCAAGGAGAAGGACATCCGGCGCGAACTCGAAAGAGACTGACGCTCCATGCCCAAGACCAAAAGCATCATAGCGGAGCTTCCGCCCCCGGAGACCATCGACTTCGGGGCACTTGCCCGCGAATATATGGACGGGGGGATCGACCTCATCGTCGTGCTCGGCCCCACGGCCTCCGGCAAGACGCGCTATGCTGTCAATCTCGCCAAGGAGATTGACGCCTCCGCGGAGCTCGGCCTCTTCGAGGGCTGTCCCGGCAGGATGACGGACGGGGAGCGCATCAAGGGTGCTGAAATCATCTCGGCCGATTCCCGGCAAGTATATATAGGTATGGATATCGGCACCGGCAAGGACCTCGCCGAATACGATGACGTCCCGTACCATCTCATCGACATCCTCCCGGCCGGGGCCCAATACAACGTATTCCAGTTCCAGCAGGACTTCCGCCGCGTCTGGGCCGACGTCCGCTCACGCGGGATGGTGCCGATACTCTGCGGCGGCACGGGGATGTACGTCAACGCCGTCACCTCCGGATACGATTTCACCAACACTTCTCCGCTCAGCGCCGGGCGCAACCCGTCCGAAGCGGAAGGTCTGCCACGGCATCCTTATTTCATCGGGACCCTCGTCTCCAGGGAGGTGCGCAACGAACGGATAGACCACAGGCTGGACGCCCGTCTCAAAGAGGGGATGGTGGAAGAGATCCGAGGGCTGCTGGAGAGCGGGGTGCCTGCGAAGACCCTGATTTCCTACGGGCTTGAGTACAAGTTCGTCACGCTCTATCTACAGGGCGAGCTCAGCTACGAGCAGATGCGAGAGAGGCTCGCCATCGCCATCCACCAGTTCGCCAAGCGGCAGATGACCTGGTTCCGAGGCATGGAGCGCAGCGGCACCCGCATCCACTGGGTCGAAGTTTAGCAACTACTCCTCCGGAGCGGCCTTGAGCTTCTGGCGGCGGGTCTCGGCGGAGTCGTGACCGAAGAGCAGGCGCGGGCCCTCGACACTGCGCCAGTAGGCGGAATCGAAATCCTCCGGGTCGCGGGGACTGACGAAAGGCCCCTCGTGATTTATGGCGAAAGAGAGATAGGTGATGTCGTACCCCTGCTCACGGAAGAGCTTCTCGTAAAAAGTCTGAACCTCACGCACTTCCGGCTCAATCAGAGAATCTTCTTCGGAGCCGTAGAGATCCTCCGTGCAGGAAAGGACCTTGAGAGAATTGACCGCGCAGACGGCGCGGGTGTAACGGTGCAGGAACATCGAATCGGTCTTGAGACGGACCACCCCTCCGGGCTTGAGCATGGAGCGATAACGCTCCAGAAAAAGAGGGGAAGTGAGGCGGGAATTCTCGCTACGGAACTGCGGATCGGAAAAAGTCAGCCATATTTCCGAGACCTCCCCGGGAGCGAAGAAAGCCGTAATGAACTCCACCCTCGTACGCAGGAAGGCGGCATTGGAGATATGCTCGCGCGTGACTCTGCCGGCCCCTTTCCAGAGACGGGCTCCCTTGATGTCCACCCCGACGTAGGCGCGGGACGGATTGCGCAGGGCGAGATCGACCGTGTACTCCCCCTTTCCGCAGCCCAGCTCCAGCACCAGCGGCGCGTCCGGCGGGCATCCGGGGAACATCACCTCCCCCCAGCGCCCCTTTATCGGATGATCCTTGAGGTTGAAGAAGCCGTCTTCGAGAAGCTCCCGAGAAGAGGGCTGAAGCAGGCAGGAGAACGTCTCGTTC
>CAVGYS010000113.1:0-1559 GCA_963633505.1 Oscillibacter sp. MSJ-31 | reverse complement strand
GAAAATCCTTCCCGGCATCAATCGGACGCACGTTAAGCCTCCATTCCCCGTACTCCACCGGCACCACCCCGCTCCTATAGAGTTCGCGAACGCCATACTCATCCACCCTTTCCATGAATACCGTCTCGTAGAACGAGCCTCCGGACGGGGACGTCCAGCTCACACGCAGTTCAAGATTGCCACGCGACCCCGAAAAAAGCCGGCTGTAGAACCAGAAATCGTAGCTGGATAGAGAATCCGACATATCAACGGGGAACGAATACACGCCATCCGCCGCATCTGCGGAACGAACAAAAACTTCCGTCTCGGCGGGACGCTCGCAGCCCGATAGCGACAGAAAGAGAAGAAACGGCAACAGAGCAGCGCGCCGCATCATTTCTCCACCTTGGCGGATTTGGGCGAATCGGCACGCCGGCGACCGCCCTCGGACTGCTTCTGCCTTCCGTCAGGTCGCGACTGCCTGCCGCCACGGTTGCCTCCGCGTCCCTTGCCGCCCTTGCGACGGCGAGGAGAATCGAAACGGCTGATGCTGTCGTCTCCGACAGCCGTCACGAATTCCGGTGCCACCGGCTCCGGCTCGCTCCTGAGCGACTCCGGCTTGACGCCGTCACGGTTCTTCTTCATGATTTCCTTGACCTCCGCCGCGGCAAGAGGATAGAGCTGGGCATCTGAAGTCTTGTCGTATGAGAAGTACATCACTTCCCCGAGTATGTCCGTCTTGCGCAGGTAAGCAGGCCCGTCCTGGAATTCCAGCGGCTCGCTCACCTTAGGGATGCGGGACTGCGCATCGAGGTACGTGGCCACTTCATAATTCAGGCAGCACTTGAGCTTTCCGCACTGTCCTGCAAGTTTCTGCGGGTTGAGAGAAAGATCCTGGCAGCGTGCAGCTGCGGTGGAGATGCTCTTGAAGGACGAGATGTAGTTGGCGCAGCAGAGCTCGCGGCCGCAGACCCCGAGCCCACCTATGAGCCCGGCCTCCTGACGCGCCCCGATCTGCTTCATCTCTATCCTGATGTGGAACTCCTCCGCGAACGCCTTGATGAGCTGGCGGAAATCCACGCGACCGTCGGCTATGTAATAGAAAATGGCCTTGGTGCCGTCTCCCTGGAACTCCACGTCCCCTATCTTCATCTCAAGGCCCATCTCGGCGGCGATGCTGCGGGCCTTGATCATCGTCTCCTGCTCGCGCGCTATGGATTCCTGCCAGCGTTCGATGTCGGTCTGACGGGCCTTGCGGTAGATTTTCTTGAGCGTGGAGGTATCCTGATCGATTCCCTTGCATTTCATCTGCCTCGCCACTATCGGCCCCTCAAGGGTCACGATGCCCAGATCGAGTCCCGTGGCGGCTTCCACCATCACGAGGTCCCCGACCCGGATGCTCTGCGGAGAGTCGTTGACATATATGCCCTTGCGGGTATTCTTGAAGCGGACCTCGAAGAGCCCCTTGCAAGACCCGTCCTGCGCATCTTTGAGCCAATTGTAATCGCCCAGCTTGCAGCAGCCGGCGCGATAGGTGCAGACCGTCTCGCCGGATTCCGGGTCGTGGGTCACGACACAAC
>CAVGYS010000112.1:0-5069 GCA_963633505.1 Oscillibacter sp. MSJ-31 | reverse complement strand
TTCATGGACGGAGTGCAGATACAGCGCGGCGTGGGGACTTCCACCAACGGTGACGGCGCATTCGGCGGCACGGTGGCCCTGAAGAGCAGATCCGCCTCCCTCCTGCCGTATTCCGAAGTGACGGCTTCGTACGGCTCGTACAATACCTTCAACACCGGCATCTCGACTTCCACCGGCCTGCTCTGGAACCATTTTATCATCGATGCCTCCGTCCACAAGACCGGCACCGACGGCTACGTGCACGGGACTTCCGGGCGTTCCGGCTCCTCCTATGTCGGCCTCACCTGGCTCGGACGCGATTTCAGCATCAAATATAGAAACATCGGCAACTTCGAGCATACCGGCCAGGCCTGGAACGGAGTTACCGCCGGCAGCGACGACCTGTCCCTGATGGACGGGACTTACGGCGTCTCCACCGGCATACGCACTTATGCGGACCTCTACCGCGTCGGGCTCGGCCGTTACAACTCCCTCTACGAGTATCTCGTGACGGACTCCGACGGGAACTTCGTCCGCGACGCCAGCGGCAATTACCAGACGGCCCGCCACAAGCTCAAGGACGGCTCATACTGGGACAAGACCACGGACAATTTCGTGCAGAACCACAATATCCTCTCCGCCGTGTGGAACGTGAACGAGCACTGGGACATGACCCTCTCGCTTCACTACACCTACGGTTACGGCTACTATGACGAGTTCCGCCGCAACAACAAGCTCTCCAAGTTCGGCCTCACTTTCAAGAACCCGGACGGCAGCTCTCTCAAGAGGAGCGACTTTGTCCGCCAGAAGGGCCTCACCCAGCACACCTACGGAGCCGTGTACAACCTGAGCTATCACGATGAGCTCTGGGACGTGATCGGAGGGCTCAACGCACAGAACTTCAGGTCAAACCACTTCGGGCACCTCACCTACGTGGGCGATGACGCTCTCGCCGCAGCCATCCTGGACGAGTCCGGACGCTACACCTACTACGGCTCCGACGCCTTCAAGGGTGACTACAGCGCCTTCGTCAAGGCGGCCCTCAATCTCGGGGAGCATTGGGACGTGTTCGGGGATCTCCAGTACCGCAGGGTCGATTACAACACCGACGGCCGGAATGACAAGTTCGTCTCCAACGCCGACGGCAGCTATTCCAATCAGGTGCTGGACGTTGACAATCACTACAACTTCTTCAACCCCAAGGGGGGAGTGAGCTACAGCAACGGGGCGCACCGCGCCTATGCCTCAGTGGCGCTCAGCCACCGCGAGCCGGAGCGCAACAATTTCACCGACAACGGCAACTATCCCGCCCCTGCGGCGGAGAGCCTGATCGACTACGAGGCCGGCTACCAGTTCAGTGCGAAGAGCCTGCGTGCCGGGGTCAACTTCTACTACATGGACTACCGCAACCAGTTCGTCCAGACCGGACAGGTGAGCGACATCGGGGAGAGTCTCACGACCAATATCGCCAAGTCCTACCGCACCGGTGTCGAGCTGACTCTCGCCTGGGACGTCACGCGCTATCTTACTCTCGAGGGCAACGCCGCCCTGAGCGCCAACAAGATTCTGGACTTCGACGAGTATGCCGAGGACTGGGATGCCGCCGACGGATACAGGATCATCCATTATGACAAGTCAACTCTCGCGTTCTCCCCGTCGGCCATCCTCAACGGCTTCGCCGACTTCCATTTCGGAGATTTCAGTGCCGTATGGCACACGGGCTTCGTTGGACGGCAGTATCTTGACAACACCGCCAACAAGGACCGCTCGCTGCCGGCATACGCCTGCTCCGACATCAACTTCGGATACGTTTTCCGTTTCGAGGGAATCTTCAAGGAGTTGCGTCTGGGCCTCACTTTCAACAACGTGTTCAACAGGCGTTTCGCCACGAACGGCTGGGTTTACTCGGCCATCTGCGACTCCTACGGACACCCGGAGGATAACCGCTACTACCAGATAGGCTTCGTGCCGAGCGCCGGATTCACGGCCCTCGGGAGCGTGTCGCTGAAATTCTAATCGCTTCTCCCATGCAGGAATTCATCGCCATCCATTGGCTTGACATCCTGACCACGGCCCTGGGGCTCGCCTATTTCTTGCTGGAATACAAGGCGAGCCTCTATCTTTGGCTGGTGGCTTTCGTGATGCAGAGCCTCGACGTCGTGCTCTACTATCAGCATGGCCTGTATGCCGACTGCGGCATGGAGTTCTACTACATCGCCATGACGGTCTATGGCTTCGTCAACTGGAAATATCTCAAGAACAAGGATGACAAGCCCAGGCCTGTCACGCATTTTGAGCGTCGCTTCATTCTGCCCTGGACCCTGGCTACGCTAGCGCTCTGGGCTCTGATCTATTTCATCCTCGTGCGCTTCACCGATTCCACTGTCCCTCTTACGGACAGCTTCACCACGGCCCTGAGTTTCGTGGCGTGCTGGGCGCTCGCCCGCAAGTACTTGGAACAGTGGTTGATATGGATGGTCGTGAACATTGTCACCTGCGTTCTGTATTTCTACAAGGGAATACCTTTCAAGGCCTCGTACTACGGGCTGTACGTGATTGTCTCGGTCGCCGGGTATCTCAAGTGGCGAAAAATGCTCAATATTTCATAACTTTGTGCGTTATGAAAGTCAAGGCTTTGTTTCCGGGGTCTTTCGATCCCTTCACTTCCGGCCATCTAAACATCCTGCACAGGGCGCTGACGATGTTCGACGAGGTGACTGTCGCCATCGGCATCAATCAGGACAAGCACGGGTTTTTCAACAATGAGCAAAAGCTCGACATCATCCGGCAGACCGTGCGCGGGCTCGACAACGTCGTGATCATCCAGTACGACGGACTTACGGTGGACATCTGCCGCGAACTCGGCATCCGCCACATAGTCAGGGGAGTGCGCAACATGCTTGACTTCGAGAACGAGAGGGCCATAGCCGACGCCAACCGCCGCCTGGCCCCGGAGATCGACACGATAATCATCCCTACGGCCCAGGAATTCGCGCACATATCCTCTTCGGCGGTGCGCGACATACTGCGCCATCATGGGGACACCTCCCTCTTCATGGAGGAGTGGGTCAAACTTCCTGACGTTGGGCTATGATAAGACGCCTTGTCCTCTGTATCGCCTGCCTGCTGTCGTCGCTTTTCCTTTCAGCGCAGACGGATTCTCTTGACCGCTATGCGGGGCTGGACAGCCTCCTTACGCAGTTCTACTCTTCGCTGGAAAGGGAGAGCGTGGAGGTGAAGAATCAGGAGTTCGACAATCTCATCTCCACCTGCCGGGATTCTCTCACGAGGCAGCACGTGACGCTGAGGGTTTTCGACCACTACCGCCACTCCAGGGTGATGGGGGAGGAGGCCGTGGCCATACACGTTTACGATATCTGGCTCGCGTCGGGACTTGTCCGCACGGCCACGGACATAGAGTTGATGGACGCGCAGATTTTCGCCGACTTCAATCGCAATTCCCTTGTCGGGATGACAGCCCCGAAAGTCCGGCTCCTCAAGCCACGGGGTGGGAGCGAGACGGTGCCCGCGGAGGGCAAGGTCGCGGTGCTTTTCTTCTACGACACCACTTGTGCGAAGTGCCGTCTTGAGAGCATCGCGCTTCCGTCGGTGCTCTCACAGGTGAATTTCCCGATGAATTTCTACGCCGTCTACGTGGGGACGGACAAGGTCGAGTGGAAGGCGTTCCGAAGGAACTTCAAGATTCCGGGACGCAAGGTCAGGCTGCATCACCTCTGGGATCCCCGGATGGATTCCGACTATCAGAAATATTACGGAGTCACGGGCACGCCGAGGATATTTGTCGTGTGGAAGGACGGGGAGATACTCGGCAGAAGACTCGAGGTCGACAATCTGCAGGAAATCATCCATTATATAAACATCACCACCACCGATGGCAAGGAAAAGCAGAAAGAGAAGTAGGCGCTCAAGCGTGGACCCGTCCTATCTCGACAGGCAGAAGGAGTCTCTGAAACGCAAATACCGCAAGGCCGTGCTCTTCAACGAGCAGGAACTTGCGGCAATCGATGAATATTGCAAGCGCTTCAAGGTCTCCTCCCGCTCCGCCCTTATGAGAACCGCCCTCATGGAGCGCATCCTCAAAGGGCTGGAGGAGAATCACCCGACCCTGTTTTAGAAGATGAAGTCTATTACGTCCGAGATGTTCTGGACGTAGTGGAACGTCAGGCCGTCGATATACACCGCCTTGATGTCCTCGATGTCCTTGCGGTTGTCCTCGGAGATGACGATCGTCTTGACTCCGGCCCGCTTGGCGGCCAATATCTTCTCTTTGATGCCTCCTACCGGCAGCACCCTCCCTCTGAGGGTCATCTCTCCGGTCATCGCGAGCCCGGACATCACCGGTTCGCCCCTGAGGGCTGAGACCATTGAACTTACCATCGTGATACCTGCCGACGGCCCGTCCTTAGGGGTGGCTCCCTCCGGCACGTGGACGTGGATGTCCTTGGCGGCGAACTCCTCCGAGCTCATCCTGGCCATTTCCGGATGCGCCTTTATATATTGGTAGGCTATGGTGGCGGACTCTTTCATCACGTCGCCGAGGTTTCCGGTCATGGTCATGACCCCCTTGCCGTTGGAGACTGAGCTCTCGACGAAGAGGATTTCTCCTCCCATCTGGGTCCACGCCAGACCGGTCACCACTCCCGGAGCCTCGTTCCCCTTCTGCTTGTCGTGGAACGCCACCGGCAGTCCGAGATACTCCTTGAGCATGTCTTTCTTGATGACTTTGGGATAATCCTCGCCCAGCGCTATCTTCTTGGCGCTGACGCGGGCGATCTTCGCTATCTGCTTCTCCAGCCCGCGCACGCCCGATTCGTGGGTGTACTGGTCGATGATCTCCGCGAGGGCGGCCTTGTCTATCTTCAGCGAACTCTTGCCGATGCCGTGCTCCTCCAACTGCTTGGGCACGAGGAACTTCCTCGCGATCTCCATCTTCTCCTCCGCCAGATATCCCGTGACGTTGATCACTTCCATGCGGTCGAGCAGGGCCGGCTGGATAGGGGAGATGCTGTTGGCTGTCGTGATGAAGAGCACGTTGCTCAGGTCGTAGTCCAGGTCGAGGTAGTTGTCGT